>CBDLTN010000062.1:0-13545 GCA_965306065.1 uncultured Sulfurospirillum sp.
CATTAACAGCCTCTTGCATATACTGTTTTAATTCATCTTCATTGTACACTGTTCTCATAGCTCTTCCACCTAGAACATAAGAAGGGCGAACAAGAACAGGATAGCCAATATCTTTTGCATGTTTAATTGCTTCTTCTTTACTAGTTGCAGTCTCATTTACTGGCTGATTTATCTCATTTTCTCTTAAAAATTTAGCAAATTTTTCTCTATCTTCTGCTTCATCTATTACCCTTGCAGTAGTTCCTATAATTTTACCACCAATAACTGTTAGTCTTTTTGCTATTTTTAAAGGAGTCTGTCCACCAAAGTGAACGATAATTCCATCTGGATTTTCTCTTTCAACTACACTTCTAACATGTTCAAAATCTATAGGCTCAAAATAAAGTATATCACTTGTATCATAATCAGTGGACACCGTTTCAGGATTACAGTTATACATAATAGTAGTAACTCCTAAATCACGAAGAGCATAAGAAGCATGAACACAACAATAATCAAACTCAATTCCTTGTCCGATTCTATTTGGTCCACCACCAATTATCATTACTTTTTTATTAGTATCTTTTTTAGCTTCAACTTTTGGAAGTTTTGTAATATTTGTTGTTGAATAAAGGTAAGGTGTTAAAGCTTTAAATTCTGCTGCACAAGTATCTACTTCATTGTACTCTAATTTAATTCCTAGTTTCTCACGAGCAGTATATATATCATTTTGTGTAAGTTGAAGATTGTCATACTTATTTATAAGCCACGCTATTTTTTTATCTGAAAAACCATAACTTTTTGCAAGTCTTAAAAGTTTTTCATCATTTAAGGCAAACATATCTAATTTTTTCTCTAATTCAAGTATATCTTTGAACTGATTAAGGTACCACTTATCTATCTTACAAAGTTCATAAAGCTCATCAATACTCATTCCACGACCCATTGCTTCCATAACACAAAGCATTCTTAATTCATTAGGACGACGAATCTCTTTTTTTAGTTTCTCATCATCATAAGTTATCTCATCAAATCCACTAAGTCCTGTTTCAAGTGAACATAAAGCTTTTTGAAAAGACTCTTTGAAAGTTCTTCCTATTGCCATAACTTCACCAACACTCTTCATTGATGTTGTTAAAGTAGAATTTGCCATAGGGAATTTTTCAAATGTAAAACGAGGAATCTTTGTAACTATATAATCTATTACCGGTTCAAAAGAAGCTGCAGTTCCAGTGATGTCATTTGTAATCTCATCAAGTGTAAATCCAACTGCTAAAAGAGTTGCAACTTTAGCGATAGGATAACCGGTTGCTTTACTAGCAAGTGCAGAAGAACGACTTACACGAGGATTCATCTCAATAACAGTCATACGACCAGTGTTTGGACATACTGAGAATTGAACATTACTTCCACCCGTATCAACACCAATTTCTCTAAGAATTGCAAAAGAAGCATTTCTCATCTTTTGATACTCTTTATCAGTCAATGTCAAAGCTGGAGCCATAGTTATAGAATCACCTGTATGAACTCCCATAGGATCAAAGTTCTCAATAGAACATACAATGATACAGTTATCTGCACTATCACGGATAACTTCCATCTCATACTCTTTCCATCCTAAAAGAGACTCTTCTATAAGAATTTCAGTAATTGGACTGATTTCAAGCCCAGTCTCCACTAGTTCTTTATATTCATCTATGTTATAAGCAACACCACTACCACCACCAGCAAGAGTATATGAAGCACGTATTATTAATGGAAAACCTATCTCTTCAGCTGCTTTCATAGCTTCATCCATATTATAAGCATATCTACTTATTGGCAAATCCATGCCTATTTTTATCATTGCTTCTTTAAATGCCTGTCTATCTTCACCTTTTTTGATTGCTTCTGGTTTTGCTCCTAAGATTTTAATTCCCTCAAGCATACCTTTTTCATGCATACTCATAGCAACATTTAGTGCAGTCTGTCCACCCATAGTAGGTAAAATTGCATCAACATTCTCTTTTTTAATAATTTTTGCGATTAATTCTTCGTTAATTGGCTCAACGTAAGTTCTATCTGCAAACTCTGGGTCTGTCATGATAGTAGCAGGATTTGAGTTTACTAAAACAACTCTATATCCCAACTCTTTAAGAGTTTTTGTAGCTTGTGTTCCAGAGTAATCAAACTCACACGCTTGTCCTATAATAATAGGACCTGATCCTATCAACAAAATGGTTTTTATATCTTCTCTTTTTGGCATATTTTTTGTCCTTCTAAAATTCAATTCAACTTCAGTACAACTGCTTCTGAATTCAATTCTTTTCTATTATATGATAATACGATGGCACGCTTACTTTACTATACTGTTCTATTATTGCCGTTTTAGATAACTCCTCTTTTATGACCTTTTTAACAACTCCTACTCTTACTCCTCCAAAAAATATACCATCTAGTCCACTTGTTACTACTTCATCCCCAACTTGTGGGTTCATCCAAAGTGGTATATACTTTACATGTACCTCTTTTTTCTTTCCAATAACAACACCTGGTATTTTTTCATCCCCAACAAAAACAGAAAATATAGATTTTGAATCACCTAGCAAAAGAGCCATAGGATTTCCATCCTTTTGAACTACTATTCCTGCGCTGTTTCCCTTATCTAAAAGTCCATATATTCGTGAAGAGTTAAAATCTTTATAATCTATCCACACTTTATAGTAATCATTCAAATTTGCATACGCAATTGAACGAACTAACTTCACTTTAGGCTCATACTCTTCTATATCATTTATCTTCAACATGTCATTTAGTTTTACTGCAAATGCACTTAGTACTTCTGCTGAATTTTCTAGTTTCTTATTAGCAATTCTAAGTTCTTTTATCTCTTTTTGCTGAGCAAAGTGTTCACTTACACTCTGCTCAATACTTGTTTTTATCTCTAAATATAGAGCTATAACACTATTGGTATTTTGCGAAAAAACTCCCCTAACAGTACCTCCATATTTTAAAGAGATAATAACAAACAGTACTATTAAAAAGATAAACTTAAATTTATTCATTTGATAGTTGTTGTAATAACCCTATCTCTTCAAGTGCTTTTCCAGTACCTTTTGCTACTGCTAAAAGAGGCTCGTCTGCAACAAATATTGGTAATTTAACAATATCTGCTAAATATTTATCAATACCGCGAATCAAAGCTCCACCACCAGTAAGTACAACACCATTTTCCACTATATCTCCAGCAAGATCCGGAGGCATTACCTCAAGAACATCTTTAAGAGCTTCTGCTATTTCACGAAGAGGTTCTTTTGTAGCATCTCTTACATCTTCACTTGTAAGCTCAATTCTACTTAAAAGCCCGCTTACTTGATCACGACCTTTTACCATCATACTCAGTGGCTCATCCTGTGAAACTGCCGTTCCTATTTCTATCTTAATCTCTTCACCAGTTCTCTCACCAATTAAAAGATTATATTTTCTTTTTACGTATTCAACTATTGCAAGGTCAATTTTGTCACCGGCAGTTCTAATTGACTTACTTATAACAAGCCCACCAAGAGAAACAACACCTATCTCAGTTGTACCGCCACCAATATCAACAACCAAACTTCCTTTTGGATCACGTATAGGAAGTCCAGCTCCAATAGCAGCTGCCATAGGCTCTTCTATTAGAAACACTTCTCTTGCACCAGCACTCATAGCTGATTCACGTACCGCTTTTCTCTCAACTTGAGTAAGTCCATAAGGAACACAAATTATGATACGAGGTCTTAAAAAACTCTTTCTTTTGTGAGCCGTTTCGATGAAATATCTTATCATCTTCTCAGTCATATCAAAATCAGCAATGACTCCATCTCTCATAGGACGAATAGCTTCTATATTTCCTGGAGTTTTACCAACCATATTTTTAGCTTCTTTACCTACAGCTAAAATCTTTTGTCTACCATATTTATCTCTTTGAACCGCTACAACTGATGGCTCATTGATAATTATACCTTTACCTCTTAGCAATACTAAAGTATTTGCAGTTCCAAGGTCAATACTCATATCATTTGAGAAGAAACCAATTACGTTATCAAGAATCATTTACAACACCCTTCTTATGCGCTTTTTATTTTTTACTATCATCTTTAAAAGAGACAAAAGCCACTTCTAAATTCACACTCTTTTAAAGTACAAAACTTTTGTTTTGTAACTTATGCACTCTTTTTGTCTTTCTTAATGTAAATAGGTTTTTCTCCATTTACTACTACTTCTTTTGTTATTAAAACTTCATAACCATCAAGCTCTGGCAGTTCATACATAATGTCTGTCATAATCTCTTCCATGATAGTTCTAAGTCCTCTAGCTCCTGTTTTTCGTTTAATCGCTAGTGTTGCTACTTCTCTTAATGCTTCATCTTCAAAATTCAGTTCTACATTATCTATAGCAAATAATTTTTTATACTGTTTAAATATTGCATTTTGAGGTTCTGTTAAAATCTGAACCATCTCATCTTCACTAATCTCTCCAAGAGTTGCAAGAACATGAAGACGACCAATAAGCTCTGGGATTAATCCATAATGAACTAAATCATCAGGCTCAATTGCGTCAAGCAATTTTACATCATCACTTTTTGCACGCTTTTCTTGGTCAAAACCAAGTACGTTTTTACCAACTCTTCTTTTGATAATCTCTTCAAGACCATCAAATGCACCACCACAAATAAACAGTATATTTGAAGTATCAATTTGTAAAAACTCTTGATTAGGGTGTTTTCTTCCACCTTTTGGAGGAATATTAACAACACTTCCTTCGATAATTTTTAAAAGTGCTTGTTGAACTCCTTCTCCGCTCACATCTCTTGTGATTGAACGGTTTTCACTCATACGTGCTACTTTATCAACTTCATCAATAAATACAATACCTTGCTCAGCTCGTTTTACATCACCATCAGCTGCTTGAAGAAGTCTAGTTAAGATATTCTCAACATCCTCACCAACGTAACCAGCTTCAGTAAGACTAGTTGCATCACATATAGCGATAGGAACATCTAAAAACTTAGCCATTGTTTGAGCCATAAGTGTTTTACCACTTCCTGTTGGTCCAATAAGAAGTATATTTGATTTTGCTATTTCTGTATCATCTTCAACACTTGCTTGTTTAAAAATTCTTTTATAGTGATTGTAAACTCCTACGGAGAACACTTTTTTTGCTCGATCTTGTCCTATAACAAATTTATCAAGCATGGTTTTCAACTGTTTTGGAGTTAGTAATTCTTGTTCGATTAACTCTCCACTCTCTTTTTCCTCTTCTTCTTTAATGTCCCCAAAAAATATCTTATGTGCTGAAATTACGCAATGTTCACATATAAAAACACCTTCTCCAGCTATCAGTCTTGTATCGGCTCCTTCCCTAGAACCACAAAAACTACACTCTTTATTTACCATTAATTTTTCCTCTCATAAGGTATACCACGCTTAGTCTCTTTTATAAAACTACACATTTTTAATACTTGTTCATTTTTTTCACTTTTTATAAGTTCATCTGCTATTTCTTTAATAGCTTTTTCGCTTCTAAAAAGTTTTCTAAATGCACCTTGAAGTGCACGTATATCATCTTTTTCAAATCTTCTTTTTAAACCAATTGCATTCAAACCTTTTACAACAGCCCGGTTTCCCTCAGCTAAGCAAAAAGGAGGAATATCTTGGCTAATAGCACTTGCTCCACCTATCATACAACCCTCACCAATCTTTACAAACTGATGAACAGGAGTCATACCGCCTATTACTGTAAAACTTCCAACTTCAGCGTGACCTGCCAAAGTTGCATTATTTGCCATAGTCACATTTGAGCCAACCTGACAATCATGAGCAATATGACTATAAATCATAATAAAACAGTTATCACCCACACGAGTTATGCCGCCACCTTTTTTAGTTCCGGCATTTATTGTCACAAACTCACGTATAGTACAATTTTTCCCAATAATAACTTTTACATCATCTTCTTTAGTATATCCACTATCTTGTGGAGGCATTCCTACTACTGCATAAGGGTATATTTTTGTATCCTCTCCTACTGTAGTATCTCCATAAACTTGTGCACCTTGCATCACTTCAACACCGCTTTTTAAAACAGCTTTTTGTGAAACAAATGTAAAAGCAGCGATTTTAACATCATCTGCTATGCTTGCTCCCTTTTCTATGATTGCACTTGGGTGGATATTTGTCATTATTTATCTACTCTACTTATCAACAATCATGGCTTTAAGTTCTGCTTCACAAACCATTTTGCCGTCTACATAAGCTTTTGCACCTAAAACCCAGATGTTTCCTCTATGTTTTATAACATTAAGTTTATAATCTAACCTATCACCTGGTGTTACAGGACTTCTAAACTTACATTTGTCAATACTCATAAAATAGACTACTTTATTTGCTGCAGCTTCTTGGTCTTCTTTGCTTGCACTTTTAAACGCCAACACACCACCAGCTTGGGCTAAACCTTCAACAATCATAACTCCTGGATATATAGGGTGGTCAGGAAAATGTCCTTGAAATATATGTTCACCAATCGTTACATTTTTGAAACCCTCTATAGACTCACCCTCTTTTAAATCTGTAATTCTATCTAGAAGTAAAAATGGGAATCTGTGAGGTAAAATCTTTTGAATTTCTACAACGTCTATGTTAGTCAAATCAAAGCCTTTTATTAATTTTATAAAATCTTATCATTTTACCCAATCTTTACTAAAATTTCCCTAACATCTATGTATGTTTTTGATTTTATTAAGATTTCATACTTTTCTTGTAACAATTTATCAATCACAATAATTGGATTTAAACTTATCATTCCAGAGTAACCAAGCTCCTGTCTTAACTTCAATTCTTCATCTATTTTAAGAGGTTTTTTCATTAACTCTGTTACATTTTTATAGTTCGTTTTAAACATATTATTTATTTTTTCTATATCTATAAAAAGTATCTCTTCACGATTAAAATACCCTATTGAATCTTCTATAAATTCGATTTTACCTTTGGTAAACTCTCTTTTAAGGGTTGAATAAAATATGATATAACTAGGAATAATTTCAGATTTTCCTTTTTTTACTAAAGCACGTAAAAGTCTGTAGTTCAAAAACTTCTCTCTTTTTAATCTAAATTTTTCTTCTACTTTTTCAGACTTTATTACATCTTCATAAAGTTCTATCCTATCCTCAATTGATGATGGTAGAACTTGTGAGATTATGGGACTAGTCATCTCATCTGTTAATCTATTTTGTGATGATCTTTGTTTTTCTAAAGCAAATATGCAACCACAATAATTTTGATGATAAAGCATATCTTTTTTAGCCAATGCAAACTGTTCAGTAGTTCCTCCATTAACTCTAAAATCAGGAGTAATTACATGTAAAGAGTATTTTTCTTCTATTTTTGAAGCATTTTTTCTTAACTGTACGAACGATTTTTGGGGACTTGTAAGCAGGGTTGTTGTTATCTCTCTTATACCAAGTTCTACTGCTTTTTTAGCAGTCACTTCTAATCTATTGTCAAAACAAACACTACAACGTTTTCCTTTTTCTGGCTCATTTTCTAAACCTTTTACACTCTCAAGCCATCTCTCATAATCATACTCACCTTCTATGAGTTTAATTCCAAGTTTATCACAACTTCTTTGGACATCTAAAAGCCTAAGTAGATACTCTTTATACGGGTGTATATTTGGATCATAAAAAAAACCAACAATCTCTTTTTTTGGATAAAGAAGCTGCAATTTTTGTAAAAAAAAGTGGCTATCTACAGAACAACATATGTGCACTAACAAGTTTTCATCCTTAATATGTTACAATTTAAGAATTATATCCTAATTGGAGCAAGAGATGAAATATATTAAAACTTTTAAATTTTGGATTACTTTTTGTGCCCTTTTTTATACTTTTCTTGGTTTTGTTTTTATACCTTGGTTTTTAACAAATAAAACAGCACCTCTTCTGAAAGAAAAAATTGGTCTACATGTAGAGATAGGAAAAGCCAAATTTAATCCCTTTACTTTTAAATTAGAAGTTAACGACTTACTGCTTAGAGATCAAAACAATAGATCAGTCATAGGGTTCAAGCAAATTTTTATCGACTATATTCCACTTGGGCTTTTAGAAAAAACTATACTGTTCCAAGAGGTATCTATAGACTCTCCAAAACTTTATACTACACTAAAAAAAGATGGTACATTAAATCTAGAAAACATACTACCACCAATTAAAGAAAAAGCTGATACAACTAGTAAAGAAACTACTCTGCCTTCAATAGTTCTATATAAATTCAATATGAAAAATGGTGATATAAAATTTACAGATTTAAGAGGTGAAACACCTTTTATACTTGACCTTGGGCCTTATAACTTTGACGCACATGATATCAGTACCAAAAAAGACGACCTGACTGCTCACTCTTTTAAAACAAAAATTGGCAAAAATGGTGAGATATTATGGGAAGGTGGTTTAAGAATCAATCCACTTTCAATTTATGGAGAGGTAAACATTACAAACTTAAATTTACCCAAACTATACTCTTATGTTATTAAAGATTTTGATGCTTTATTAGAGAATGGAACTTTAGACCTTACTCTTCCTTACCAAATTGATTTAAGTAAAGACTTAAAGGCTTCTATAAATGAAGCTAAATTAAGTTTATCAAATATAGAAATTATAAATAAAACAACGCATAAAACAGCAATAAAAATCCCAAAAGTAAAACTTGACGGATTAAATTTAAACTGGCCAGAACAACAAGTTGTAGTCAATAATATTGATATTGATAACTCTTCACTTTTTACACGATTGAATAAAAACAAAGATTTTAACCTAGTAAAACTTTTTGAGAGTAAAGCCCAAAAGACTCCTAAAGAAGAAAAAAAATCTCCTGATTCGAAGCCTTGGGATTTTGTACTTAAACAAGCAAATATAAATAAAGCAAATATATCTTTTACTGATGCCTCTTTAAAGCAACCAGTAAAAAGCAACCTATCAGATTTATCTTTACATGTAAAGAATATATCTTCTCAAAAAGATTTACCAATTACTTATAAACTTGGTTCTACATTGAATCAAAAAACAGATATAAAGCTCGAAGGTGACATGGTTCAAAAAACACAAATTATTAACTCTAAAATAGATTTAAAAAATTTACATGTAAAAGATTTTATCTCATACATAGACCCTTTTATAAATTTCAATATTAATGATGGAAGTATAGATATAAAAGCAGATACAAAAACAGACTTTAGTAAAGAGATAGATATAAAACTCTTAGCCGATACTAAAATAAATAATTTAGATATAAACACTAAAAAAGGAGAAAGACTCTTAAGTTGGAAACAACTTGATATAAATGGCATTAAATACAACCATAATCCAATGCTTTTAGATATAAAAAATTTAAAATTAAACGAACCTTTTATAAGGGTTCATATAGATAAAAATGGTGGCAGTAATTTTGCCAACTTAGTTAAAGAAGAAAAAAAGAGTGTTAAGAAACAAAAACCTGTTACTGATTCTAAACCTTTGAAAGTAAAGCTTGGACCTATGAAAATGACAAACGGTTCTAGTGACTTTAGTGATCTTTCACTAATAACTCCTTTTAAAACACGTCTTCATGGTTTAGAAGGATATTTTTCGACACTTGATTTTGAGAGTACTACTCCATCTACTATGAGTATTCAAGGGAAAATTGACAAATATGGTTATACTGATATCCAAGGTGTTATTCTTCCTTTTGACATAAAAAAGAGTGCAAAGTTAAGTGTTCTACTTAAAAATTTTGATCTAACAAGTGTTACACCATATTCAGGAAAGTTTGTAGGTTATGCTATAAAAAGTGGAAAAATTTCTATGGATTTAAACTATGCCATTAATTCAGCAAATCTAAAAGGTTCAAATAAAATCAATATAGACACATTAAACTTAGGTGATAAAATACAAAGCCCAGACGCAGTAAATCTACCACTTGGTTTAGCTATAGCTCTTTTAAAAGATTCACAAGGCCAAATAGATATTGACTTGCCTGTTAAAGGAGATATGAATAATCCTGAGTTTAGCTATGGTGGGGTTATTTGGAGAGCAGTTGGAAATATGATAACTGGCATAGTTACTGCGCCATTTAAATTTCTTGGAGCAATGATTGGAATTGAGGGAGATGAACTAAAGAGTATCGACTTTGATAAAGGCTCATACCTCGTTATATCTACAGAGCATGAAAAACTTGAAAATCTACAAAAAATACTAAGTAAAAGACCTAATATCAAGCTTGAATTGGCTGGTGGTTATGATATTGATTTTGATACACATGAATTACAAAAACAAAAATTCAAAACTATTATTAATGCCGAACTTTATAACATGAAATTAGATACAAATAGTTCAAAAAATGATGTATATGGAACAGCTCTTAAAAATTTATATGTTAAAGATTTTAGTAACACTAAATATGAAGAGTTAAAAAAGAGTTTTATAGTTGTTGAAAAAGAGGATAATAACTCAAGTAAAAAATCTAAAGTTAAAAAAGAAGTTAAAATAGATATTGTCTCTTTTAATAACAAAATGCAAGAAGTAATAACTCAAAACATCAAAATACCTGAAGAAAAATTAAAAAATCTTGCTAAAAAACGTGCAGAATCTTTAAAAAATACTTTAGAAAAAACTTATAAAATAGATACTTCTAGAATCAAAATTCTACCAGTAAAAACTCAAAAAGCAAAAAGAGACAGGTGGATTGAGACCACCATTGATATTGCCATATAAAGACCCTTTAAAGGGTCTTTTTAACTTTGTAATGAAGCTAATTTTTCCTTTACAGCTTCAACATGTCCTTTAACTCTCACTTTCTCCCATATAGCCTCTATCTCTCCTTTTGGGTTTATAAGAAATGTTGAACGCACCACACCCATATACTCTTTTCCACACATTTTCTTTAGTTGCCAAACTCCATATTTTTCACACACTTCTTTGCTTTCGTCTGATAAGAGTGTTATAAGAAGCTCTTTTTTAGTTATAAAATTTGAATGCTTTTTAGGACTGTCTGGACTAATTCCTAAAATAACAGCATTTAGTCCATCAAAATCAGGAAGTGCCTGCGTAAATTCACAAGCTTCAGTAGTACATCCAGGAGTATTGTCTTTTGGGTAAAAATAAAGAACTACCCACTTTCCTTCTAAGTCTCTAAGACTTATCTCTACCTCATCTTGATTTGGCAAAGTAACTTCTGGTGCCCTATCTCCAATTTTTAACATTTTTTATCCTTTAATAATTTTTTTGGTATAATTTTAGCAGAGATTTATAAAGGTGTGGTAAATGAAGATTATTTGTCCTAATTGTTTAAGCATAAACAATGTCCCAAAAAAAGAAGAGTATAAAAAAGCAAACTGTGGAAACTGTAAAGAATCTCTTTTAACAAACAAAATAGTAAATGCAACGGCTGATGATATAGATAAAATTATAAATAATTCCGATATTCCAATAATAATTGACTTTTGGGCCCCTTGGTGTGGACCTTGCAAATCTTTTACTCCAGTTTTTAATGAAATTTCAAAAGAGTTCCCTTTAAAAGCACTGTTTGTAAAAGTAAATACTGAACAAGAACAGTTTTTGTCATCACGTTTTAAAATAAGAAGTATTCCAACTTTAACAGTTTTCAAAAATGCAAAAGAGTTAGAAAGAACTTCAGGCGCAATGGATAGAGATTCTTTTGAAAATTTTGTAAGAAGATTTATATGAGTTTACTAGTCAAAATTTTATTTTCTTTAATGCTTATATTCTCAACCCAACTCTTAGCGAAAAAATTCACTATAGGAATTGATAACTGGACTCCTTTTGTTTACTTTGAAAATAATGAACCAAAAGGTTTAACTGTAGAAGTGTTTAAAAAACTTGCAAAAGAGTTAAACTACGATATAGAGTTCAAGCATATTCCATGGTCAAGAGCTCTTAACATGATGAAAAATGGAGAGATAGATGCTATGGGAAACCTCTCTTTTTCAAAGAAAAGAGCAGAATTTATAGAGTATGCTAAACCTGCATTTTATTCTCTTAAAACACGTTTTTATACCTTGGCTGATAGTGATTTTAATATCAAAAAACATGAAGACTTATATAATTATATATTTATTGTAGGTCAAGATTATGTTTATTATGATAAATTTGATAATGATCCAAATATAAAAAAAGAGTTTATTCATGATAGAGTAGCCGATGGAACTACTACAGATGCATCAGATATAATGATTAATATGCTTATTAAAAAAAGAGTCAAAATTTTAATAAGTGCAAATGCTATTATGGATCATACTATAAGAAAATACTCTCTTGAAAACAAAATTAAAAAACTTGAGTATACGAATAAGGCTAATGACTATCAATACATAGGAATATCTAAAAAATCCCCATTTATCAAAGAGATGAATAAGATAAATGAGGCTATGGAAAAAATTGTTAACAAATAACGATTGATTTTATCTGCGTATACTCTTCTTCAAGAGCATATTTAGGTCCCTCTTTTCCTATACCACTATCTTTAAAGCCTCCATAGGGCTGAATATCAAAACGAAGAGTTGGAATGTCATTTATAACAATTCCTCCAGCCTCAAGTTCATCAATTGCTCGTTTACATGTAGACATATCATTTGAAAACAGTGAATACTGAAGTCCATAATCTGAACTATTTATCTTCTGTTTTGCCTCATCAAAATCTTTTACTTTTACAAGTGATACAATGGGAGCAAAAACCTCTTCACAAACTATATTCATATCTTGTGTAACATCAGTCATAATAGTTGGAGAAAACATCAAGTCTTTACAAGTATCACCATAAAATAGAGTAGCACCCTCATCTTTAGCATTTTGTATCCAACTTTTTGCTTGTTCAACTGCTTTAGAATTTATCATAGGTCCTATAAATGTTTTATCGTCATACGGACTTCCTACACGTAAAGCTTTTGTCTGCTTTTTAAGAGCAGTCGCAAACCCCTCATAAACCTCTTCATTAACATAGATTCTTTGAAGCGATATACAAACTTGACCGGAGTTTATAAAAGCCCCCAATGCACATTTTGAAGCTGCTGTTTTTATATCCGCACTTTTGTCTATATAAGTTGCTGCATTTCCACCAAGCTCCAAAGCTATCTTTTTTATACCTGCTTTACTTGTTATCTCACGGCCTACAGGAACACTTCCAGTAAAACTTATAACTCTTGGGATTGGACTGCTTACTAGTGCATCATTTACACCCTTGCCACTATAAACAACACTAAGTGCATCTTTAGTTGCAAATTCACTCTGTATAAAAAGTTTTGCAAATTTGAACGCTGTAAGAGGAGCAGAACTTGTTGGCTTTAGTACAACTGCATTACCAGCTACAAGAGCAGGAGCTATCTTATGAGCAACAAGATTCAAAGGAAAATTAAAAGGAGTAATAGCCAAAACAACACCGACTGCCTCACGTTTATAAAAAGAAAGCGTCTCTTTTCCACTTGGCATTGCTGTTGTGTCAAAAGTTTCACCATGAAGATTCATCATCGCATTTGCTGAGAGTTTTATAGTCTCTATACATC
>CBDLTN010000063.1:0-13367 GCA_965306065.1 uncultured Sulfurospirillum sp.
ATCATGGAGTTTATTTTGATAAACAACCAGAAGATAGAGCTGTTTTAGAAGATTATGTTTTTCTTATTGACCTTTTGCAAACTGCTTATATGTACACTCAAAACAAAACTTACCTTAAACTTGCTGGATATTTACAAGATGAGACGCTAAACAAGTTTTATCAAAATAAAAAGTTCTATCTTGACGATACAAAGTTTAAAGCTTTGGCTATATATGAAGACAAATATTATGTTTCTCCTCTTTCAAGATTGTATCACACGCTTTTAACTCAAGCAAATTTGACATATGACTTAAAGCTTTTAAAGCGCACAAGAGATTTTTTAAAAGATGAAAGAGATAGGATCCTTCAATCACCTGATAATTCACCAGAAGCAGTGCGTGCACTTTTACGTTCAAACAATGGAGACGTTATTATTAAGTCAAATAAAAATAACATACTAATGAAACAGAGAGATATTTCTCAAATAAAGTATCCTTTTATACTGCAAACCACACAAAATACAGATAAATATTTAGCATGTGACGAAAAAACTTGTTTTGCAATAGACAAAGAGTTTGAAAATATAGTAAAATACATAAAAAAAAGATAGGACGTCATGATAGAACCATTTAGAAATGCCACGATAGAAGATTTACCACAGATAGTTAAGATATATAATAGAGCCATTGAAGATGGTATATCAACAGCAGATAGTGTAAAAGTAACACCAGATGAGAAGATAGATTGGTTTAGAGCACACGATAAAGAAAAGCGTCCTATATTAGTAAAAGAGTATCATGGCAAGGTAATTGCTTGGGTATCTTTGCAACCTTTTTATCCACATCTTGCTTATGAGAAAAGTGCAAGAATCAACATATATATAGATACTAACTTTAGAGGTAAGAAATTAGGACAGATGTTTTTAAAAGAGATACTTGATTTATCATACGAATACGGTATTGAGAACTTTTTAGCACTTATCTTTGCAGATAACCCTACAAGTTTGAAACTTTTTAAAAAGTTTGGTTTTAAAGAGTGGGGACATTTTCCAAATGTGGCAAAAATTCATGATGAAGATAAAGATTTATTAATATTAGGATTGAAAGTTAAATGATAAAATCTGTGATTTTTGATATGGATGGAACACTATTGGATTCTAGTTTTGCTATGACTTGTAGTGTAAATCATGTTAGAGATAGTTTTGGACTACCACCAATACAAAAAGAGTATTTAGAATATCAAATTAACGAACCTGATACTGATTTGCCTATGAAACTATACGATACAAAAGAGTATCTTCCAGAACATAAAGAACGTTTTGCAGAACACTATCTAGCAAATGCAAATTTACATGTAAAACCATATGAAGGTGCTTATGAGCTTTTAGAATCTTTACATGTAAATGGGGTAACTTTGAGCATAGCTACTAATGCATCAGATTTTTTTGCACGTAATATGTTGCAAGGTCAAGACATGTTAAAGTTCTTCTCTTTTGTAATTGGAGCAAATAACGTAGAAAAAAACAAACCGCATCCAGATATGTTACATCACATAAGTGAACTTAGCTCCATACCTTTGAGTGAAACACTTTTAGTAGGTGACAGCATCAAGGATGAAGGAGCAGCAAAAAGAGCCAATATAGACTTTCTTTTTGCTACTTGGGGTTATGGTAAAAGTAAAGAACATACAGAAGCATTTAAAAATATCTTTGAACTTAAAGAGTATCTTTTAAAGAGATAGATACTCTGTTTTTCTCTAAATCAACACTTAAAATTCTAAGATTTTTGAATTGCTGGTTTATACTCATAACATCCATAAGGTGTGAGATACGTTTATGAGAGTATTCTGAGATGTGTAAAAGTGCATCATTCTTTAATCCTATATCGATAAATGCACCAAAATCGGTGATGTTCCTTACTACACCACTTACGATATCTCCCTCTTTCAACTCTTCTATACTTTTTATATATTCACAAAAAGAGACTTGTTCTAACTCTTCACGTATATCGTAACCCGGTTTTTGAAGTTCTATGATGATGTCTTTTAAGCTCTCAATTCCACAATCAAAATCTTGTGAAAGTTGTTGGAGTATAGTTGTATCTATTTTCTCTAGTTCAAACTTATCTTTTATATGTTTTGCTAGTTTATAGTTTTCTGGATGAATTCCACTATTATCTAAAAATGATTTACCATTTTTGATACGCAAAAACCCGACACTCTGCTCATATGCTTTAGCTCCCAAACCTTTTACATGTAAGAGTTCTTTTTTACATGTAAAGCCTTTTATCTCATCCCTGTAAGCGATGATATTTTTTGCTAGTTTTTCACTTATACCTGAAACAAATGAGAGTAGTTTGTATGATGCTGAGTTTAAGTCCACTCCAACTCTATTGACTAAATTAAAAGTAGTATCATTGAGTTTTTTAGTCAAATCACTTTGATTTACATCGTGTTGATATTGTCCAATTCCTAGTGATTTTGGGTCTATCTTTACCAAAGTTGCCATAGGATCACGAAGACGACCTGCAATAGAGATTGCTCCACGGATTGTTACATCTAGAAAACCATACTCTTCTTGTGCTATTTTTGAGGCAGAATATACAGACGCACCTATTTCACTTACAACAGCATACTTTACACGTAAAGAGTTTTGCTTTATAAGATTTGAAACAAATGAGGCACTCTCTTTAGAGCCAGTTCCGTTTCCTATAGCTATGGCTGTGATTTTATGTTTTTTGATTAGATTTAAAACTATTTGAGTTGCTTTTAGCGTATCACTTAAAAGATAAATAACATCAGAGTCTAAATATAAGCCATTTTCATCTATGACTGCTAGTTTACAACCAGTACGAAATCCAGGGTCAATTCCAAGTATAACTTGTCCCATCAAAGGAGGAGTTATTAAAAGCTCGTTTAGATTTTTTCCAAAAAGTTCTATCGCATCATTACTTGCTTTTTGTTTAAGAGCTGAGAGAAATTCTCTTTTTAGACTAGGAAGTAGTGATCTTTTTAGTCCGTCACTGTAAGCTTTTATCATATACTCTTTTGAGCTATTAGCGTGATTTGGGATTCTGTATTGCTTTATACCATTGATAAGATACTCTTCATCTACTTCTATTTTTATGCTTATTTGTTTTTCATTTACTGCTCTAAATACAGCTAGAAGTCTGTGAGACTTAAGATAAGTTGCTTTTTGTTTTATGTTTGAAAGTTCTTTATATAGTCCATTTTCTTCAAATGTTTTTGTTTTTTTAGTGACCAATAATCCATGGTTAAAGAGGTTTTTTCTTAGAGCTTCTTTAGTTTTTATCTCTTGTGAGTATCTAAGAGCGATTATATCCATAGCTCCTTTTATAGCCTCATCAATACTCTTTACATGTAAATTTAAATATGATTTTGCTTTTTGCTTTACATCATCTATAGAGTATCTCATAGAGGATATTATATTGGCTAAGGGTTCGAGTCCATTTTTGATAGCTTCGTTGGCTTTGGTACTCTTTACGCCTTTATATGGCTCATATATATCTTCAAGTGTAGTAAGTTTAGTTGCTTTGTTTATGAGTTCTTGAAGTTTTGGAGTTAAAGCTTTTTTTTCTTTTAAAATATTTAAAATATCTTCTTTTCTTTTTATAAGTTTCAAAGCGTATTCATAAACTTCTTGAAACTTTATTAATACTTCATCACTAGCATTGTTTGTCATATCTTTTCTATATCTGGCTATAAAAGCTATCGTACAACCGTCATTTAGTAAGGAGATAACATTTTTTATGCAGGTTTCATTTAAATTTATTTGTGTTTTTACTATGTCTATTATGTTTTGCATTTTTGTCCAATCTTTAAAAAACGAATTATAGCAGGTATTTTAAATTTTTTATTTCTTTTTAGTTATAATTTTGCTTTAAAATAATATTGGTAGGTTTTGTTTATGTCGAAATTTCTTTTTTTTATAGTTTTTGTATTATATTCAATCATGGAGGCATCTTCTAATAAGCATTTTAAAGAAACAGAAATTTTAGATGCAAATAATATAGTTTTTTCAATAGGCCATATCAATGGTGAGTCACATGAATATGTTTACTTTGGTGATGAAAAAGTAAGTGAATTAATATGGCGACTTGAAAATGTACCGATGTTAGGTATATCGTATAATACTAAGCTTCCCTATGAAATAACTTTTGATATTGAAGGGTGGTTAAAAATTGATTCTTCCTCTTCTTATTTGGAAAATTTTGACTGGGACTCATCATTTCATCCTACTGAATGGGCTTTTTACTCTAAAACAAATACAAAATTAACTGATGGTGAAATATTTAATGCCTCTTTATCAATTCCCATATATAAAGCAGAAAATTATAAATTCTCAGCCTTGGTAGGATTTAAATATGACCATTGGCGTTGGGAAGATTATGGTGGATATTATATATATTCAAAAGGTAGTTTTAGAGATACTAAGGGTACTTTTGACAATGCAATAGGTATAACTTATGAACAATGGCTTTATGCTCCATATCTTGGTTTAAAAATGGATTTGAAGATAGGAGAATGGAAGATAAATAACAGTATTGCTGGTACAAAATGGGCATGGGCTGATGCTCAAGATCATCACTTAAAAAGAAGTTTAGTTTTTGATGACTCTGTTCAAAATATGTCATATATTATTATTGAATCTGATATAAACTATCCAATATCAAAGAATTTTTATATTGGTTTTAATGTGGGTTATGAGCATTTTTTTAAAACAAGAGGGGATACTGTAACCGGTGGAAATACTTATAGTAATGAAGCTGGAATTCAACATGAATCTTGGATATATTCTCTTAATCTAAAATATATATTTTAATCCTTACATGTATGATTTTATTCTATTGTTTTTCATGGCTTTTAGTATCTCATAGGTCTTACTAACATCATATGTAGCACTATGGTAAGATTCTTCATCAAAATCTATACTATAAAATCTACAAGTTTCATCTAGTTTAGGATTTTTAATCTTGCCATTTTTGTTTAAAGCTTTTACTATATTTCTGTTTTCTTTCATAGTACAAAAGTGGTTTTCAAATTCTACTATCTTATATAGATGGCGAAGTTCGAAGCTTATATTGTGAGCTACTAAGGTTTTAACTCCTTTGCAAAACTCTATAAATTCTAAATCTTCTTTAAAATAAACACTATGATTTAAGTTTTTTTCTTTTCTATATTGCAAAACCATCTCAGGAGTTATCTTGTGTACTTCAAAAGAGTAACGGTTTACTGGGTAACGAGATAGATAGTACCTATGAAACATGTCTTTTACTATATACTCTTCATCTATAAGCTCAATTTTTGCAGCGGCTACTTCTATAACGTCATGTTCATTTGTTGTGTTTGTCTCAAAATCTAAAATTATCAATATTAGTCCTTAAAAAGCGTAATTATAGCTAGATTTAAAAAAAAGCACTATCTCACAGTATATTCGATTATTTTGCTATTTTTTCTCGTTAAGATTACTTAAATCAAAACCTAAAAAGGATCTGAGATGAGTATTTCAAGAAGAAGATTTTTACAAGGAAGTGCAGTTGCTACAGCATCACTAAGTGTTAGTACAGCAAGTGCAACAGAGTTGTTTTCTCCTGTTAAGAGAATTCCACATGCAAGTCACTTTGGTGCATTTTATGCAGACGTTCAAGATGGAAAGATAGTTGGTATCGTTCCTCATGAGTCTGATAAGAGACCAGGACAGTTTACACAAGCATTGGTAGATAGAAACTATTCTAATTCACGTATTAAATATCCATATGTTAGAAAGTCATATCTTGAAGGTAAAAAAGGTAATAATGAACTTAGAGGAAATGATGAGTTTGTTAGAGTTAGTTGGAATGAGGCTTTAGATTTAGTTGCTAAAGAGATTAAGGCTACTCCTAAAGAGAATATATATAACGGATCTTACAGTGGTTGGTCACACCCAGGTAGATTAAATAGTTGTCCAACTCTTGGTGGTAAATTTTTTAACGTTGTTAAAAAAGGTGCTGTTGGGACTGCTGGTGAGTATAGTAATGGTGCTGCTGGTCCAACAAATCCAGGTATTGTAGGTGATATGGAAGTTTATTCACTTCAAACGTCACATGAAGAGATGTTAGCAAATACTGAAGTATATGTTATGTGGGGAGCTGATCTATTTAAAACAAACAAGATTGATTACGGTGTAGCAAATAGAAAAAATGATGAGTACTACTTAAAGTATAAAAAATCTGGTATGAAATTCATCTCAATTGATCCTATAAAAACAGAAACTGCAAAAATGTTTGATGCAGAGTGTATTTACATCCGTCCAAATACAGATGTTGCTTTTATGCTTGGTATGATGAACTACTTATATACTAGTAAAAAATATGATAAAGATTTTATTGCTAAATATACAGATGGTTTCGATCAGTTCTTACCTTACCTTTTAGGTAAATCAGATGGTATCCCAAAAACTGCTGAATGGGCAGAAAAAATCACAGAAGTTCCAGCTTCTAAAATCAAAGAATTAGCAGATCTATTTGTTTCAAAAAGAACATTTATTGCTGGTAACTGGGCTATGCAAAGAGCACATCACGGTGAGCAAGCTGACTGGGGTATTATTACTCTAGCTTCTATGATAGGTCAAGTAGGACTTCCTGGTGGTGGTTTTGGTTTTTCTATGCATTATGCTGGTGGTGGACAAGCAAGTGCAGGTAAGAGTGGACCTGGTGGGTTTTCTCAAGGAAGAAACAAAGTAAAAGTTTCTATTCCAGCTTCAAGAATATCTGAGACACTTTTAAATCCTGGTAGAAAGATTGATTTTAAAGGTCATAAAATGACACTTCCTAAAATCGACATGATGTATATTGGTGGAGCAAATATAGTTGGTCACCATCCTGATACAAATGAATTACTAAACGCATTAAAAACTCTTAAAACTTTTGTTGTTCAAGAGCCATGGTGGACTCCAACTGCAAAAATGGCAGATATAGTTTTACCAGCAACAACAACTTTAGAGAGAGATGATATTGGTATGGGTGGTAGCTACTCTGGTGATTACGTATATGCTATGAGAAAAGTAGTTGAAACTCCATATGAAGCAAAAGATGATTATGAAATCTACTCTTTACTAGCTAAAAAGTTCGGTAATAAAAAATACAATAAGTTTACTGGTAAGAAAACTAAGATGGAACATCTTAAAGAGTTCTATTCAAAATCAGATGCTGCTAAACAAAAAAGCTTTGATGAGTTCTGGGAGAGTGGATTTGTAAAATTTGAGATTCCTAAAGAATCTTATAAGTATGTTAGACATAGTGGTTTTAGAGCTGATCCAATTAAAAATGCATTAAAGACAGAAAGTGGAAAAATCCAAATTTTCTCTAAGAAATTTGCAGGATTTGATTATAAAGAGTTTAAAGGGCACGTAACTTGGTTTGAGCCAGCAGAATACCTAGGAAGTAAAGAAGTTAAAGATTTCCCACTTCACATGGTTTCACCTCACCCAACTTATAGAATCCATTCACAGCTAGATAACACATGGATTACTAACCTTTATAAAGTAAAAGGTAGAGAGCCTGTAAGAATCAATCCAACAGATGCTAAAAAATACGGTATCTCAAATGGTGATTTAGTGGAAGTTTTCAATAAGCGTGGAAAGATTTTAGCTGGAGCAGTAGTTACTAAAGACATTCGTCCTGGTGTTATTGCTATTGAAGAGGGTGCATGGTATAGCCCAGAGAATAAGGCTGAAAAAGACAGTAGATGTAATAGTGGACATTGTAATGTTCTGACATCTTCAAGACCATCATCACAAATGGCGCAAGCAACAACAGCTAATACAACATTAGTTGCAATTAAAAGAGCAGAAGGTGTGATTGGTGCAAATCAAGCATACTCAATGCCAGATACAAAGAATATTTAAGTAGATTAGGGGGATAGGGAAATGAAATTACTAGTTCAAGTTTTAATCTTATGTGCACTTTTTGTAAGTGCACAGGCTGTAGTGTATGTTTATGTTGAGGAGGGGGTTGAACTCCCTCTTGAGAATGTAACGATTTATGGTGGGTCTCCAATGGAAGTAGTTTCAAAAGAGGGAGACCTTACAACTTTGATGTTAAGTGGATATGTAAATAAAGATGAGAAAAATAAACTGTATGCAACACCTAATTTGAAGCTATTATTAGCAACAACAAAGGATGATGATTCTATAAAAGTATCAGGAAATAAAGGACTTTTAAAAGTTGTTTTAAGTGAAGATAATTTTACTGATGATTCAGAAGAAGCATGGGAGATAACTTCTGAGCGTTTTTATGAAAAATGTACACAATGTCATCCTGCAAAAGTCATAGAAGAACATACTATGCTTGAGTGGGAAGGATTGTATGGAAGTATGAAAGAATTTTCAAAACCTACAAAAGAAGATACACAGTATATTTTGAGATTTTTAAGAGCATATGCAAAAGATGGAATAGTTAAAGAAGTAGAATAAAAAACAATTTTTTAAAAAGGAAGTTTAGATGAATAGCAAGTTGAGTTTATTGGTTTCAGTTGTAGTACTTGGGGCAAGTACTACTGTATGTGCAGGTGAATTAGAAGAAGCTTTTAAAGCTGGTACAGTATCAGGTGATGTAAGTATTACTTTTGAGAGTAGAAGTCAAGATCAAGAGATCAATGCTTACTACTCTGATACAGCTTATAGTGTAGGTTCTGTTGGTCTTGAGTACAAAACTGGTGATTTTAGAGGATTTAGTGCAGCATTTGGTGCACGTGGATACCGTCCTTTATGGGAAGATGAATCAGGTGATGCTAAAGAGCGCTTTAACGATAATGACATATTGATTTCAAATGCTTATGTAGCGTTTGATAATAACATATTCCATGTTAAAGCAGGTCGTCAGCAGCTTTTTACTGATTGGATTAAGCGTACATTAGATGCTGTAAGTGTATATGCAAATCCAGTAGAAAATCTTGAAGTTGAAGTACTTTGGGCTAATAAAATAGGACGTGTTGATAACAGAAATGCTATTGATAGCTATGATACTGGTATAGACGATAAAGGTGTATATAAATATGCTTTAGCATATACATTTAATGATATGTTTAATGCAAAAGTATTTGGTAAAACTGTTCCAGATCATCATGATCTTTATGGTGGTCTTGTAAATGTTGATGCTGGAAACTTTGGTGGTAGAGTTCAATATATTGAAACTAGTGAAGAAGTATTGGCTGATGATGGTGAAATGTTAGAAGTTAAAGCATATGCAAAATTTGCAGGTGCAACAGCTACTTTAGGTTATATCAAAACAGGTGATGATGTTGGTTGGGGTAGTGCAGCAGCTCATGGTGAGTTAGTTGTTCCTTTTGAAGAAGGTGATCAAGTATATAATACAGCAGGTTCATCAGAAACAACATACTTAATGTTAAGTAGAAGTTTCAGTGGAGTAAGCTTAACAGCACTTTATGGTATAACTGATTATGAAAAGGCAAATGTAGGTTATGATAAATCTGAGCTAGATATTTGGGCTGGATATGATATAACTAAAAATTTAAACATGGCAGTTGGTTTTACTGTAACTGACGAAGATACTAAGGATGTTGCTACAACAGACTTAACTCAACTTAATGCAACTTTTGCATATAAATTTTAATTAAAAAATCCCCACTCGCCATGGGGATTATATTTTCTCCTTAATAAATTAATTACAAATCCTTCTTTTGAAGGATTTTTTTTTGCTATAATGATTGTAAGGATTGAGTTGAAATTTTCTCTAAATTGTAAGGAGAATACAATGGAAAATGATTTTTTAAAAAAACTAAAAACATTAACTATACTTTATGCTGAAGATGAAGAAGGTATAAGAAAAAATATAGCTGATTCTTTAAGATATTATGTAAAAGAGGTTTTAGAAGCCAAAAATGGACAAATGGCTCTTGAAATATACCTAGAAAAAAAACCAGATATTATTTTAAGTGATATACATATGCCTATTTTAAATGGTATAGATTTTATTAAAAAAGTTAGAGAAACAGATATTCATACACCTGTTATTATGATAACTGCTCATACTGATAAAAAATACTTGCTTGATGCAGTTGAGCTTCATATGGAAAAATATATTGTAAAACCTGTTGATATTGACGAGCTTTTTAACTCTTTAGAAAAATGTGTTAACTCAATAGATATAAATAGAAAAGATGTTTTAAAAGTTGATGAAAATTATGTTTATGATTATGATAAAAAAGAGTTGGTTTATAAAGATGAAGTTGTAATCTTAAATAGAAAAGAGATAGATTTTATAGAAGTTTTAATTTCTCATCAAGATAGAATAGTCACTTATGCAGAACTTCAAGAGTATGTTTGGGGTGATGCCGTCATGACAGATAGTGCATTGCGTTCACTAGTAAGAAACTTAAGAAAAAAACTACCTACAAATATAGTTACAAATCTTTCAGGTGTAGGGTATCGGTTTGTTTAAATACTTGTTTATATTAGTTTTATTAGTTGCAAATTTAAATGCTACATCAGTTAAACCAATACTATTTGAAGAAGATACTTCACCTTCGCGTTTAGCGTCTGATTTACATTCAAAATCACACATAAAAGTATTTTTGCCTAGCATTCCCTATTCTTACATAGCTAAAAATACAAATTCTGGACTCATAAGATCGAGTGATAACAAAAGAGGGTGGGTTTATGATTTGGCAAAGAGTCATCAAAGAATTGATGATTATACCTATGTTTTTGAAATTAGAAAAAATTTAAAATTTCAAGATGGTTCTGATTTTACAATCGAATCTGTTATTAACAATTTAAATTATTTTGTAAAATATCCTTTTTTATATACCAATATTGATAAAGTTAAATTTAGTGTAGAAAAATTGAGTGAATATAAGATAAAGATAAAACTAAATAAAAAATATGAAATGTTTTTTTGGGATTTACAAAGAATATATTTTTATACTGATACATATCTCTCTAAATATGCACAAAAAGGTGCACAAACTGGTTCAGCCAATAAAGAACCAGGGCCTTATAGTATGGGACCGTACATACTTAAAAGTGGGTATGCTGTCGGGGATGAACAAACATCAAAATTAGAACTAGAAGCAAATCCATATTATTGGAAAAAAGGATCTCCAAAAGTAAAAAAAGTCACTATTTATACGCAACTAAGTATGAATGAAGCACTGAATGATGTAACCAATCATGAAGGAAGACTTGACATTAGTCCAATTCCATTTAACAAAAAAATAAACGTTGTAATGTCAAAATATGCAAAACTTTCTATTAAAAAATCAACCAATAATTTCTTAATATTTTTTAATCTAATAAATGGCAATAATAAATTAATAAGCAAAGAAGTAAGACAAGCACTAAATCAAGCAATAGATCAAGAAAAATTACTTAATTTTGTATATAAAAAAGAGGGCAAGATATCTCCTTTTTCGACCTCTGTAAATTATAAAGTAGTAAAAAAAATAGCAGATAAAAATAAATATCCAAAAAGTATTTTTTCTGAAAAGAAGAAAAGAGAGCTTTTAAAGGATTTAAGTTTAAATGTTTTTACTCAAGATAGGTTTATGTTCTTATGGAAAGGTATAGAGTACCAGTTAAAAAAATATAATGTTAAATTAAACTATACAATCACTACAAGTGAAAAAGATATATATGATCAACTACTAAATACGAAAGAGTCAAAAAACAGTAAAAAATGGGATTTATTGATATGGGGTGATGATGATTGGTATCATCATAATCCTTGGACGGTATTTTTTATATATGAAAACGATAGCCCATGGTCAACTATACCAAATGATAAAGTTATGGGAACATATATAAATAAATTTTTTGAAACTAAAATAGATACTAAAGAGTATGAAGAGATAGTTGAAAAAATACTTTATCGAGCAAGAGATATGGCATATACTCTAAGAGTCCCATCTATAAATAAAGTTATGGCTGTAAATAAAGAAGTGGTATTTAAACCAAATACAGGAGGAATAATTTCTCTTTCAGATATACAGGTAACTAAAGAGCATTGGTCAATAAGAGGAGAAAGAGAATTACCCAAGTATTTACAAACTCCAATAAAAACAAAAAGAGAAAAAAATGAGATTTATAAGTAGATTTAGTATTACATTAAAATTTGGTATTTTGTTTGGTATTTTATGTTTATCTATTTTGATTTTAGGAAATACTTCAATTGAGATAAGTGAAAATTCGAAAGAAAAATTAAAAAATGTTCATACTAAATCTCAAAAAGCATTATCCTTGCAAGATAAATTAATATCTCCACTCTACGATCTTAGAGAAACTAGCCAATCTTTAGTGATGGCACCAAATCAAAAGATAAGAGTTGAAATTGAAAAAAAATTTACAAAAGTTATATCCAAACTAGATAAGTCTTTTTTAGAGTACAAAGATAATAAAATATATGAACAATGGCTTCATTATAAAATGTTTATTGAACTTACTCAAGAATACTTAAGGGATGGTTTTGAAGAGGGTGCTTATGTTAATCTAACCATACCTAGTAAACAACAATTTGACCTGCTTGTATCAGAGTTATTAAAAATGCAAACAGAGTCTTTAAATAACTCAACAACAGCTTATATAACTGCTGTAGAAGAGGCAAAAGAGTTGAAATTTGAGATAATAAGCTATTTAATTCTAATTTTGATTTTTTCTTTGGCTGTTGGATTATTGGTTTCAAATAACGTTATTAAGTCAATATACAGAGTTCAAGACGGATTAAATGACTTTTTTGAATACTTAAACAATAAAAAAGATAAAGCAGAAAAAATCATAGTTGATTCAAGTGATGAGTTTTCAGATATGGCTGGACTTATAAATAAAAATGTTTTTATTGTTCAAAAAAATATAGAAAAAGATAAGGCTTTGATTAAAAATGCTACAAAAGTTTTAGAAAACATAAAAGGTGGTAATCTAGGAACAAGACTAACAAAAGAGACAAATAATGAAGTGCTAGATGAATTAAAATATATGATGAATGACATGATTGATAATTTAGAGTCAAGAATCGAAGAAGAACTAAATAAAAGACTAGAACAAGAACAGATTTTGATTCAACAATCAAAATTGGCTGCCATGGGTGAGATGATAGGAAACATAGCCCATCAGTGGAGACAACCTATAGCTCAGATTGCCGCAATATTTATGAATATGAAAGTAACTTATAAGTTTGATGATTTTACACAAGAGTATCTTAATTCGAAGATAAAAGAAGGAAACAATTTAACAACTTATATGTCTCAAACAATAAGTGATTTTCAAAACTTTTTTAATCCGCAAGGTGGAAAAGAATTTTTTAGTATGGAAAAGGCATGTCGAGATGCTTATTTTATAGTTGAATCATCTTTAACATATCATGGTGTTGAAATAAGC
>CBDLTN010000064.1:0-12821 GCA_965306065.1 uncultured Sulfurospirillum sp.
GAACTATACTCTCTGTGAACAGAGATCCTGGTAAAATACCAACTTATATAGGATATTTTTTATTGATTTTTGGACTTATTTTAAATTTACTTTCATCAAAAAGTCGTTTTATGAAACTTGTTAAAACTAAATATATAAGTTCAAAAAAAGCATCATCATTTATTTTGTTTTTAATGCTTCTTTTTACAACAAATTCACAATTGATTGCTAATGAAGGATATAGAACAAGTCCAAATGCAAATGCTAAAATACCAAATGTATATACAATGAGTCAAGATAAGATTATCGAACACATTAAAAAAATAGATAAGGTTCATGCTGATAAATTTGCTGAAATATTAGTTCAGGATAACAGTGGTAGAATTAAACCTATGAGTACTTTAGCAGTTGAGTTGATAAATAAAGTAGCTAGTGGAAAAGCCCTTTTGGGGTTAACTCATAACCAAATGTTTGTAGGAATGGTAACTAGACCAAAATATTGGCAAAGAGTCCCATTTATGAAAGTTAAACATAATGATATTAAAAAACTATTAGGTTTGAAATTAGATGAGAAAAAATTCTCTTATATTGATGTTTTTAATAAAAATGGTGAATATAAACTTTATAAAGCAGCGGAAGATGCAATAAGAATGAAACCATCTCAAAGAGGGACTTTTGATAAAGAGATTATAAAGCTTGATGAGAGATTAAATGTTGCCTATATGATTTTTGAAGGAGAGTTTTTTAGGTCTTTTCCTCTTTTAAGTGATGCACAAAACACTTGGTTTACTGCAAAACATGCTTTAAAAGAGTTTCCAGAAGATGATAAAAAAGCAATAGAAGCTATATTATTTAAAAATTTTAATGGTGTAAATAATGGTTATGAAAAAAATGACTGGACAGAAGCAAATCAAGCAATAGAAGAGATAAAAGCTTTTCAAATTACAAGAGGGTATAGAGTTATACCAAATGCAATCATAGTTAAAGCAGAACAAGTTTACAATAAATTAATGATTTTTGAAAGACTGTATCCTATTTACTTGTTTACAGGATTGATATTGTTGATGTTAGTATTTACTAAACTTATCAAAACGAATTTAAATATAAAATTATATGGAAAAATAGCATTAGTTATTTTTGTTGTTGCTTTTGCCGCACATACGTTTAATCTTGGACTTAGATGGTATATAGCAGGACACGCACCATGGAGTAACTCCTATGAAGCTATGCTTTATATCTCTTGGACAATTATTTTAGCAGGTATGTTATTTGCAAGGCAGTCTGAGTTTTCTTTAGCAACAACAGGGGTATTTTCGGGAATAACACTTTTTGTAGCTCATCTTAGTTGGTTAGATCCACAAATAACAACTTTAGTTCCTGTTTTAAAGTCATACTGGTTAACTATACACGTTTCAGTAATAACAGCTAGTTATGGATTTTTAGGATTAAGTGCTATGCTTGGTTTTATATCTTTAATATTGTTTATTATGCTTGGAGTAAGTAAAAATGAAATATCTAAATGTGAAATAGTTACAAATATAAAAGAAGCAGCAAGAATTAACGAAATATCTATAACAGTAGGTTTAACAATGCTTATTATAGGTAATTTTCTTGGTGGAATCTGGGCAAATGAATCATGGGGTAGATATTGGGGTTGGGATCCAAAAGAGTCATGGACTCTTATTTCTGTAATAATCTATGCTCTTGTAATTCATTTAAGATATATACCAAAACTAAATAATGCTTATACTTTAAGTGTAGCAACTTTACTTGCATATAGTTCTATAATTATGACTTATTTTGGTGTAAACTATTATCTATCAGGTTTACATTCATATGCAACTGGTGATCCTATACCTATTCCTTCATGGATTTATTATACAACTAGTATAATATTCATATTAATTATAGTATCATTTAGATATAGAAAAAGTATAGAAAATTATGTTACAAAAAAATCTTAAATCTATGGAGTGAAAATATGAAAAAATTATTTTTAATACTAATACCTATTTTATTGTTTGGAAATTTATTAGCAAAAGATTTTGATTTAGATATAACAATTAAAAAATGTCAGAAATGCCACGGAATTAATTTTGATAAAAGTGTGTTAAATGCCAGTAGAAATATAGGAACTTTTTCAAAACAAGAAATTATTGATTCTTTTGACAAGTATATTAATTCCGAAGGCATAGGAAGAAAAAGATTAATGAAAATAATTTTAAAAAAATATACACCAGAACAAAGAGATCTTATAGCACAAGAGATTTTAAAAATAAAAAAAGCGAATAATCAAGAGGAGAAATAATGTTGAAAAAAATCATGTTGGGCAAAACATTGGTTATAAGTTTCATGCTGATATTTGGTTTTAGCCAAGTTCAAGCAGAAAGTAAGAAAAAGTATGTGAGAAAAAAAGTTGATTTACCTATGCGAAAATATAATCCAGAAACTCAAGAACTTCTAGAAGATGAACATAAGAGTTATAAAAAAGTAGAAGTAAATGACTCTATGAGTAATGGAGAAAAAATCTTTGTAAGTAAAGGATGTAACCTTTGCCATGATAGAATAAGTAGTAAATTGGGACCTTCTTTAAAGAAGATAAGAAGATATTATAAAAATAAGCAAGAAGATTTGGTTTTATACTTTCAAAGAAAAGGAAAACCGATTATTAACAGAAGTCGAGCAGACATGATGAAAAGTCAATTTACAAAACTTACAATACTTTCAAAAACTCAACAAAATGAACTTGCAACTTATATGATAACAGGTTGGAAAAAATAGATTAAAGGGCTTTAATTAAGCCCTTTAATAGTCTTTTTATAGTACCTTACACCTTTTTAACACCATCTTACTTTATAATATAACTTAAGAGGGATGAAAAATGAATAAACAAATTATTTACTGCATAGATGAAAAAGATAGTTTAGATAAGTATAATACAAAATTTAACGAATACTTTCAAAATTTTTCTATTAAATTACAAGATAATCTTAGTAATGCTTTATTGTCAATGACAAAGCTAGTTAAAGATGGTCATGACATTCCTATAGTTGTAGCAGGACATAATATATATAAAGATAATGAACATTATTTCCTCGATGGTGTAAATTTAGGTTTTAAAAAAACAAGATTTATTGTTTTAACTGATGATATCATCAATAAAACAATGAATCAATTAGACCATTTACACTTTGTTCCTAAAAACTGGTTTGATTCTGAACTTATTTTAACAATGAAAGAAATTATAAAGAATTATTTTCAAAATATTCAAATAGAACACTCAGCACAAATAGATTCATTAACTGGATTATATAATAGAAGAACATTGTCATTAAAACTAGATTTATGTCATAATCCATGTATTATTTTGATAAATCTTGATAACTTTAGAATCATTAATAAAATATACGGATATAAATTTGGTGATAAAGTTTTACAAGAGTTTTCAAAATATATATTAAATTATTTTAGTAAAGAAGAGGTTTTTAGACTTATATCAAATGAATTTATAATTTTAAAAGAAGATCTTTCTGTAGAAAAGGCAATATACTTAGCAAAAGTATTTAAAGAAAATCTAAATAAAAATATATTTCATATTGAAGATAAAAATATCAATTTAACTTTATGCTTAGCTATATCTACTCAAGGTAATAATCTTATAGAAGATGCTCAAAGTACAATATATCATGGTAGAAAAAATAGTAAGAACAAAATTTTTGTATCTGATCCTCATGCTCTTAATAATGTAAAAATATCATATAATGAAATAAAAATGGCTTTTAAAGAAAGTAGGTTTGTTCCATTTTATCAAGGAATAAGAAACAACAAAAGTAAGAAAATTGAAAAATATGAATGTTTGGCAAGACTTAAATCTAAATCGGGGGCAATACTCTCACCATGTTTATTTCTAGAAGAACTTAAAGAAGTAGGTTTAATAGGAGAGTTAACAAAAGTAATGATTGATAAGTCCTTTAAATATTTTAGTAATAAAAACTGTTACTTTAGTATAAATATAACCGAAGATGATCTGATGGAAAATTATCTTATCGATTTTGTAAAAGAAAAAAGCGAACAATATAATATAAACCTAAAAAGAGTAATGTTTGAAATCTTAGAAAGTATTAATTTAGAAGAAAATAAGACTTTCTTAGAACAAATGAAAGAATTAAAAAGTTTAGGCTGTAAAATAGCTTTTGATGATTTTGGTAGTGAAAAATCAAACTTTTCTAGAATGTTAGATTTAAATATTGACATAATCAAAATAGATAGTATGTTTATAAAAAATATTGAAAAAGATGAAAAAAGCTATAAATTAACCAAAGCAATAACTAATTTGGCAAAAGATTTAAATTGTAAGGTAATTGCTGAAGGAATTGAATCTAAAAATATACAAAATATAATCGAAGACCTTAATATAGACTATACTCAAGGTTTTTATTTTGATAAACCAACAGAGTTTATATAATCAGCATAATTTAACTATAATATACAAAATCAATTAGGGTTCTTATGTTTAGTATTAAAAAAATATCTTATAAAATTGTATTTTGGTTAGTTTTAGTAAGTTTTTTACTTACAGGGATTGGTTCTTCTATTGTTATCTACTATGAATATAATTTAGAATTAGAAAAATTCAACCAAGAGATAAATGACATAAAAAATAAAAACAAAAATTCTTTACAAAATATGTTGTGGTTTTATGATAAAAATTCAGTTCAACTTTTTTTAAGAGATACTGTTGCAACGAATAAAATATCTTATGCTTCAATAACCTTAAATGATAATTCTATTCTTGAAGCAGGAGATAAAGAGAATAAAAATGTACTAATAAGAGAATTTCGTATAATGCATTATGAAGGAAAACATGAATACCACGTAGGTCATTTTATAGTACATGGTAATTTAAATCAATTTACAGAAATCCTTTCAAAAAAGACCAAGTATGTTTTAGTAACAGAGTTTTTTAAAGCAATTTTTATGAGTATTTTCGTGATATGGTTGTTAAAGTATATTATTATAAATTACCTTGAAAGACTTGCAAAAAAAACAAAAGAAGTAAATATATCAAATATTCATACTCCAATTTTTCTTAAAAATAAAAATATAGTTGGTGATGAAATTGATATTGTGCTTGACTCATTTAATGAGATGAGAAATAACTTATTTAAAGAGATATTGAAAACTAATAAAACACAAAAAGACCTTATAGCATTTAAAAATGCTGTTGAAAATAGTTTTAATGTTATTGTAATAACAGATACTCATAAAAACATTAGATATGTAAATGATGCTTTTGAAGAAGTAACTGGCTATTCAAGGAGTGAAGTACTAGGAAAAAATCCAAATATATTAAAGTCTAACCTAATGTTAAGAAGCACCTATATTCAGATGTATAGATGCTTAGAAAAAGGTCAAAGATGGGATGGAGAGTTTATCAATAAAAGAAAAGATGGTTCTTTACTTTATGAAAAAGCATCTATTATCCCAGTAATCATTGATGGGAAGATAGATAGTTATTTGTCTATAAAGTTGGATATATCACAATATAAAGAATCAGAAGCTCAAATAAGAAAGTTGAATAAAGACCTGGAAGCTAGGGTTGAGAAAAGAACAGAAGAGTTAAAAGAGAGTGTCAATAGTTTACTTGAAACTAAAGAGCAGTTACTAATAGCTGAAAAATCTGCAAATAAAGCAAGAATAAAAGCAGAAAAAGCAAACAAAGCGAAAAGTGTATTTTTAGCAAATATTTCACATGAATTAAAAACCCCATTAAACGGTATAGTAGGCTTGGTTTATTTAAATAAGAAAAATACAGAAAATAAACAATCACTTGAGAACTTAAATAAAATAAATCTGCATTCAAATAATCTACTAAGGCTTATAGGAGATTTACTTGATGCTTCAAAACTTGAAGCAAAAGAGGTAACAATAAAAAAAGATGCTTTTGGATTGATAGAGATGATTAAACTTATAAAGCAGCAATACAAAGAAAAATATAATTTTAAGGATATAGAGTTTAATTTAATATATGATAAGAGTATACCTCATATTGTAGTGGGTGACTCTGTAAGGGTTTATCAAGTTATAACAAATCTTCTTAATAATGCTTTTAAATTTACGGATAGAGGCAATATCTCTTTAGATGTAGAGATATTGAATGTTAGTAGGCATAATATAAAGTTACAGTTTAGAGTAAAAGATGATGGAATAGGGATTGAAAAAGAAGATTTAGCTAATTTATTTGATTCTTTTTATCAAACTAAAATTTCTCAAGAAAACTATATGGAAGGAAGTGGACTAGGATTAAATATATGTAAAAACCTAGTTAATCAGATGGGAGGAGAAATTTGGGTTCATTCTGAGATTGGTAAAGGAAGTTCGTTCTATTTTTCACTTGATTTTGATATAAGTAATGAAAAAACTAAAAAACAGACTTATAAGGTTGCTTCATTTAGCGAAGATAATGTAGTATTGGTAGTTGATGATAAAGAATTAAACAGGGATGTAGTAGGGGGTATACTAGATTCCATAAACATAAAGTATGAAACAGCAAATAATGGTTTAGAAGCGTTAAAAAAAATCAAAACAACCGAATATAAGTTGATTTTATTAGATGTAAAAATGCCTATAATGGATGGATGGGAATGTTCTAGTGAGATACGTAAAAAATATACTAAAGAAGAACTACCAATTATAATAATAAGTGCAAACGAATCAGCAAATTATATAAAAGAAGAAGAGTATAGTTTAATAAATGATTATATTGAAAAACCTATAAATCCTGAAGTTTTTATTAACATACTTTCAAGATTTTTAAAAGTTAAAAAAGAAGAGGGAAATACAATAGCAAAACAATTAACTAAAAATAATAAATTAGATATAGTAGATGCTTTAGATAGATTTATGTCAAATGAAGAGTTATATGTAAAAACACTAAATAAATTTGTCAATACGTATAAATCTAAATATAAAGATGATTTATTAAACTTACTTGCACTTGAAGATAAAACTAAAGCTATAGACTATCTACATACCTTAAAGGGGCTTGTAGGTAATATTGCAGCAAAAGAGCTTTTTAAGCTTATCAAAAATTTCCATGATGATTTAAAAAATGGAAAAGATTATGTTCACTATATTGATAAATATATAAAATTGTTTGAAGAACTTTTTGATCAAATAAAAAAATATACAGCAAATAAAAAAGAAATAGTTGTTAAAAACAATTTAGATATCAGTGAGAAAGAAGTTTTAGATGAGATATTGAAATATTCAAAAATTCAAAGTACAAAAGCGATAAAGTTTTTTAATGAAGTAAAAGGAAATTTTATTGATAATAAATTGTTTAAAGAGCTTGATAAAGCATTATCAGAGTATGATTTTCAAAAATGTATAAGTTTAATAGAAGAAAAAAACTTGTAGGTTAAATACTTAGATTCATAGAAAAAATAGGAAGTAACATAGCTGTTACTATGACTCCAATAATGATACCAACTAATAGGATGAGAACAGGCTCGAGTAAAGAGAGCATAAGATTTATCTTATCGTTATTCTCTTCAGCATAAAGTTCTGAAAGGTTTTGGAGTATATCTTTCATCTGACTTGTCTCTTCTGCAAGTGAGATAGCTTGGATAAAAGATTTATCTATATTATAACTCTGTTTTAAAAGAGCGTTTGATAGTTTTTTCCCCTTTACAAGTTCATCTGCAGCATTTAAAAATGTATTTGCAATTAGTTTGTTTTTAATGGTGTTTGATGATAGTTTAACGGCTTGAACAAAGGTTACACCTGAGTTAATAAGAACAGATACTATGTATGAAAATTTTGCTAACTCAGAAGTTTCGATTATCTTTCCAAAAAGTGGTAGTTTTAAAAGAAGCTTATCTATAAGATAAGTAATGAAACTTATATTTTTGTACATGTAAGAAAAAACAGATATAAAAAGAAAAACAAAAACTAATATACTTAACCAGTTTTCATTAACTAGATCACCCAAAGATACAACAAATGTTGTTATGGCTGGTAACTCTTGGTCTAGCTGATCAAACATAGTAGTTATTTTGGGAACTACAACACTCAGCATAAATCCAACCATAAAAAATGAGATCATTACTATAAAAAGAGGATATGCCATAGCACTGGAAATTTTTGCTTTTATTTTCTCCTGGTCTTTTAAAAAAACTGACATCTCTTTTAAAACAAGTCCAAGTGTTCCTGACTCTTCTGCTACTTTTATAGATTGTTTAAAGTAACTTGGTAGTGTATATATATTTTGGTTTTCAAGTGCACTATAAAAGCTGTTACCAACTTCAAGGGAGTTTTCAATAGAGTCAAAAAAAGCGGTCATTTTTTTATCTTCAAGGTGTTGCTGCTTTTCTAGTTTGATTGCATATACTATTGAAGATACGCCTGATTTTAAGTAGATTGATAAGTTTCTGCATATGGTTGAAAGTTTTTTAGAGGTTAACTCTTTAATAAAGATATTTTTGCTAAATACAGGTTTTATCTCTTGAAGGTTACTATATATGACACCTTGAGTTTTAAGTTTTGCTTTTGCTTCATTAATATCAGTTGCTTCGAGCTTACCTTTAACTCTTGTACCATCTTTATTTAGTCCCTTATATCTAAAAAGCATTTAGTCCCTCATCCCTACTCTTAGTCCTTCTTGTAAACTTGTAGTTCCATCTTTAACTAAAGCTTCTATTTTTGAAGAGAGTAAAACTAAACCTCTTTTTTCCATCATTTCACGTATTTCAAAATCTTTCATTCCTTCTTTGAGCATAATTTTTACATCATCATCTATCAAAAACAGCTCACCTACCGCAACTCGTCCATCATATCCTGTAAAATTACAATGAGAACAACCAGTTGGTACAAAAAACTCTCCATCTTCTTTTTTACAATGTACACAAAGCTTTCTAACTAGTCTTTGAGCTAAAACACCAAGCAAACTTGAGCTTATCAAAAACTCTTCTATTCCCATATCAACTAGTCTTGTTATGGCTGCTGTGGTATTGTTTGTATGAAGTGTAGAAAGCATAAGGTGTCCAGTTAGCGCTGATTGGATGGCTATCTTTGCAGTTTCACTGTCTCTTATTTCTCCAACCATAATAACATCAGGATCTTGCCTAAGAATAGAACGCAGTCCAGAAGAGAAAGTAAGTCCAGTTTTTGTATTTACTTGAATCTGATTTATGTCATTTGTTTTATACTCTACTGGGTCTTCTACTGTAATGATATTTTTTTCTGGTGTTGAGATAGTTTTTAAAAAAGAGTGTAGTGTTGTTGATTTACCGCTTCCTGTTGGACCAGTTACTAAAATCATACCATAAGAGTGCGATAGTAATGCTCTGAATTTATGGGTTAACTCTTCATCAAACCCAAGCTCTTCTAAAGTAGGTATATTTGAAGAGTCCATAAGTATCCTCATCACTACTCTTTCACCATAATATGTAGGAAGTACGGAAACTCTAATATCTAAACTTTTTTTTGCGATTTTAACTATAGTTCGTCCATCTTGTGGAACTCTTTTTTCAGATATATCCAAGTTTGAAATAACTTTTATACGATTTACTATAAGGTTGATGATGTGTTTATCTAAATCAACATGTTTGATTAAAACTCCATCTATCCTAAAACGTACAACTCCTCTATCGTCATGAGTTTCTATATGAATATCTGAAGCTTTTTTCTTTATTGCCTGATAAAAAAGTGAGTTCACAAACTTTATTATTGGGGCTGATTCTTCATCTGTAAGTATGTCTGAGCTTATTTTTAAGAACTCTGAAAGAGATAAATCATCTTCTAAAAAATCTTCTTTTTCATCTTCACTAAAAGAACTGTTTAACTCTTTATCTGTTTTTTGCTCTAAATATCTATGGAAAAGCCTTTCATATGAGGTTTCATCTAAAAAAGCAACTTCTACATGTAAAGACAGTTTTGCAAGATAATTCAACCCTTCTGCAAGAAATTTTTCATCTAGTATCGCATATTCTTTGTTTTTTATAGTTGTCAATAAAAGATGGTTTTTTATTAACAGTTCTGTGTTAATACCTTCATAAAAATTAGGATGAAGATCAAGGTCCTTGAGTGTAGAGATGTTATTAGTCATCTTTTTTCACACTTTTTGTAAATGTTGTTTCTATCTCATTTAGTTTTGCTAAAACATCTCTTAGATTTGACAAGTCTGAATTTTTATCTAAGATATATGGAGTCAAGATTACAACAAGATTTATCTTATCGGTTGTTGTATCTTCATGTCTAAAAGCGTGACCTAAAATAGGAATATCTCCTAGTAATGGAACTTTTGAGATAGTTTTGCCCTCTTTGTTTTTAACAAGTCCTCCTATGATAATACTCTCTCCATTTTTCACGATTGCAGTTGTTGCAACATCTCTTTTTGTTGTTGTAGGGAGCCCTGATGTGCTTCCAGGAACAACATCCTCCATAGTTACTTTTACATCTAAAAGAACTTTGTTATCACTTGAAATTCTAGGTTTTACCTTAAGTGTCAAACCTATATCTTCTCTGCTGTAAGTATTTTTAGTAACATCAGTCGAAGAAGCTTCAACACTTCCTTGTGAGATTATAGATTCTGTTTTACCTACATATATAGAAGATTCTAAATTATTTACACAAAGTAAAGAAGGCTCTGAGAGTATATTTGCTGCACCATTCGTATCTAGCAAAGATATAGTAGCTCCAAGTGCTAAACCTTTTGTAATCGAAGGTATGTCTAAAGAAAAACCTTTTAAATCAGCAATAGGCACAGCAGGTGCTCCTAAGTTTGCAGTAAAAGAAAAAAGTCCTGAAGAGTTTGAAACTCCTCCAGCAACTCCATACTTAGCACCGACAGTGCGAGATTTATCATCACTTATCTCTACTATCTTAGCACTTACATATACTTGTTGTCTTGGCATATCAAGGGTATCTATCAGTGTTAATATCTCTTTTAATTCTTCACTAGAAGCATATACTACAAGTGTATTGGTCTCTTCATCTGCTGTAAAAGTTGGTTTTTTAAGATTTTGTTTTAAACTTTTGTCATTTCCTTCTGGTTTGTTTGAAATTATTGTTTTTAGAGTCTGTGCAACTATTTTTGCATCAGAGTTTTTTAGATTTATGATTTTTAAGTAACGCTCAGATACGGCATCTTTTTTATCTAAGTTTTTTACATGTACAAGCAGTTCATCAATAATTTCCTGCTTAGAAACTAGTATAAGTGTATTTGTACCCTCATCAGCAAAAAGATCTACCTTTTGACTCTGCATTTTTTGATTGTATATACTGTTTGCTATACTTTTTATCTTTGGCATAACTGAGCTTACTTTTGAGTTTTCTAAAGTATAAAACTCTATATCCATTTTCTTTTGCGAATCAAGTTTTACTATCAGAGTTCGTATACTTTTTAAGTTTTTGGGATAGTCAGTTATAACTAAGCTGTTTGCTTCTTTAGATACGGCAACTTTACCGTATTTACTAAGTAAAAAGTTTACTTGTGTTAGCATTTGGGGTGCTGTAAGATTTTGGACACCTATGATGTCTGTTTGGATTTGATTTAAGTTGCTTTCACCTTTAAAAGGAGGTGACTCTTTGATAGCATCACTACTTCTTACTACTTGTAAATAACCACTTTTACTGTCAATCAAAGTATAACCTTTGTTCTTTAGCACACTTATAAGTAGGTCATAAACCTGCTCTTTTTTGATAGGTTTTACAGATATGAAATTTACTTTTCCTGCTATCTTAGAGTTTAAGAGTATATTTTTATCGCTTATTTTTGAGACCATCTTAACAAACTCATTTATCTCTAAATTTTTGAAGTTTATTTCAACTCTATTTTGGTTTGCAAAAACTAGGCTAACTAACAAAAGTAAAATACTAATTGATTTCATATATAATCTCCTTCATAATTCCATCACGTTCTAATTTAATCTGTAATGTACTTATGTTTTTTAAGTTGTCATAATAAGGCAAAAGACCTATTATGCTAGTGATATTGTTGTTGTCAATTGATTTTATAATATCACCTTTTTTTAATCCAATCTTGTCAAAGAAAGAGTTTTTTCTAACAAATTTTAATTCCAATCCTAAAAAGGTACTGTTTTTTATAAGTTCATTAACTCTTATATCTCTTAATGCTTGTTTAGCATCTCTTAAGTACTTGTTAAAGTCCTCTTTGTGTACATTTATGTATTTGTTATCACTTGAATTTGTATTTATATTGTTTCTTTGTTTTTTTGCATCAAGTTTTTTATCTGTTTCTAAAGAGAGATATATACGCTTTTCATTTTTTAGAAAAACTGCAGAATTTAAATTTATTTCAATAAGCTTGGCACCTTTATATGTCTCTTTTAGGTCAAGAAAGGCGATTTTTTTGTTATCTTGTATAATTATAAACTTTTTGCCATTTTCGATATATGAAGCTTTTAAAATTATGTTTACAAATTTTTCTGGTTTTTTTAAAGAGGTATGTTTATATGAATATGAGCTATTTAACAACTTTGGAAAAGTATATATATGAGTTATCTCATTTTCTTTTACATCTAAAGGGTCATAATCTTTGTTGTCAATAAATAAAACAAAGAAAGATATAAGTAGTTGAGCACTCAAAAGAGGGCCAGCTAACCACCAGATAAGTTGGATAAGTTTTGAATTAATAATTAAATTCATATCTCATCCCTTTAGCATCTTGTTTAAAATACTCTTTCAATAATGAGTTGTTTAAATTTTGATTTTTTAATAATATAAAACCACTTTTTTCAAAAAGTTTTATTTCACCTTCAAATTCTCCATATTGGGAGTTTCCTTTTATGTTTACATGTAAAGGATTTGTTACGCTATAT
>CBDLTN010000065.1:0-12660 GCA_965306065.1 uncultured Sulfurospirillum sp.
AAAACCTATACAGTTTTTTGGTATTGTAATATCTACAGCAGGTGTAGTATTTCTTATCTTAAGAGGTGAAATTATAAATATAAGTCAACTAGAGTTAAATCATGGAGATATTTGGGTTATAACATCATCAATCATGTGGGCATTATATTCTGTTTTAGTGAAGTTTAAACCTAAGAATCTGAATGACTTTGAATTTTTTACAACTATAGTGTATGTTGGACTCTTTTGGTTAATTCTTATTTATATATACATGGGTTATTCTATAAAAGAAGATATATTTTTAGCTCAGAAACATTATAGTGCTTTTATCTATGTAGCTGTATTCCCTTCAGTACTTTCATATTATTTTTGGCACAAAGGTATTTATACTATAGGTGCAAATAAAACTGGACAATTTACTCATCTAATGCCACTTTTTGGCTCAATACTAGCATATCTATTTTTAAATGAACAATTAAGTTCTTATCACATTATAGGTGCTACTTTTATAGGTTTTGGTATATATTTATCACTTTTTATTAAAAAAGAGACTTTATGAATGAAAAATATAAAGGCTTTATATTTGTTCTTGTATCTAGCATAGCTTTTGGTTTTATGCCTATATTTGGTACACTTGCATATAAAAGTTCTTTGAGCATAGATGTTTTGTTGTTATTTCGCTTTTTGATCGCTGCAATTTTAATGAATATTTATGTTTTAACAAGAAAACGAGCATACCCGCATGGTAAAACATTAGTACTTCTTATTGGTATGGGGGCTATCGGGTATTCAGCACAATCATTTTCATACTTTACTGCACTTGATCTTATTGGTTCATCTTTAACAGCGATACTACTTTATCTATATCCTGGTATTGTTCTTGTTCTCTCTATCTTTTTATTAAAATCAAAAATAACAAAATCAGAATTTTTAGCACTTCTATTAGCTTCTTCTGGTGCAGTTTTGGTAATAGGCTTTCAAATAGAAAATATAAACTTTATAGGTGTTATATTTGGTATCACTGCTGCTGTTGTATATTCCCTATACATTTTGGTTGGTAGTAAAGCTACAAAAGGTATTGATTCATTTGTAGCATCAACTGTAATTATAAGTTCAACTGCTATAGTATATATAATAAATGGCATAGCAAATGATATAAATATACCAACGTCAATTGAACAATGGAAATGGATATTTGCTATTGCTATAGTCTCAACGATTATAGCAATAGTTACATTTTTTGCTGGTATGAAGATAATCGGTCCAGTAAAAGCCTCTATGATTTCAACATTAGAACCGGTTGTTACACTTTTGTTTTCATTTTGGATACTTAATGAGTCGATGGATATTTATCAGATGTTAGGAGCTTTTTTAATTATATTAGCAGCCCTAATATTAGCAAAATAAAACAAGGATTAATATGAATAAATGGGATAAAAAAGCTAAAAACTATTCTAGATATAGTGAAAAAAAAGATAGATTCGAAAATAGGATTTTTAATGCATTGTTATCATTACATATAGATTTTAAAAATAAAACACTTTTAGATATAGGTTGTGGTACAGGGGTATATACTTTACATCTTGCTAAAAAGTGTTTACATGTAGATGGTATTGATTTTTCAAAAGAGATGTTAGAACTTTTAAAAGAAGATGCAAAAACTCTGGGAATATCAAATATAAAAACAGAAGTTACTACTTGGTCAAACTTTATGATTACATCAAAATATGATATTTCTTTGTGCACTATGTCTCCTGCGTTAAATAACAAAGAAGATTTTGAAAAGATGGATAACTGTTCAAAAACAAAAATTTATCTAGGTTGGGCAGGAAAACGTGAGTCGACTATATTGTCTAAAATGTTTGAAGTACACGGTTCAACATATACTCCACCAAATGGAGCAAAAAAACTACAAGATTGGTTAAATAGCAATAAAAAATTTTACCATATAGTTCCTCTTGAAGAGAAAAAAGTTACTAAAAGAGATTTTAATAAAGCAGTAGAAAATTTTGAATGGCACTTGGAAGTAAGAGGTTTGAAACCAGATAAGAAAAAAATAAAAGACGTTTTAAAAATGTTCTGTGACAAAGATAACTTTATCACAGAAACAACTATAAATCACTTTAGCTTGATTGTGTGGTAATTATAACTCTTTAGTAATGTTATAAAACTCTGCACTTTCTAACCAAGCATTTGGAGAGGAAACAAAATTTGCTATATTTTCCATAAGTTGTTGATGTTTCTTCTCTTCTTCTGCGATGAGTAGAAAAGCCTTTTTTTGAGCTTCATCTTTCATCTCATGTGCTGTTTGTGTATAAAATTTTGCGGCATCATCTTCAATTTTTGCAGCTTTTTCATAATAAGCTACTTGATCTTCTGTAAAACTGTATTTTCTATTACAGGTTTTTATTTTTGTAAATATATCTCTAGCAACTTCTTGAACATCTAAATGAGATATACTTGGTAATTCTTCATTTTTTGACATTTTTTCAAAAACTTTAAAATGTTTTATCTCTTCATCAGCTAACATTGTAAATATACTTTTTATTGATGTATCTGAAGTTTTTTCAGCCATGTCCCTATAAAACCTCTCTGCCTCACTTTCCATACGCATAGCATATTGATAAGCATTCATAATTACCCCTCATATAATTTGTTAAAGTCATTTTAACATTATATTATGAGAAATAGATGATTTATTTTATTTAACTTATTTTCTTATAGTATAGATGTGTATTTAAGAAAAAAATAATCTTATTGTTAATTTCAAGCAAATCATAAAAATAAATTCTTTTATATTTACATGTAAATATAGCATTATTATCTCACTATAAGAGATAATATAAAATTAGTTTTATAAATTATATATTATAAAGTTTGTTAATGTTAATCTTTTTGGATAGAGAGAAAAAAGATAATTTTCTCAAATAAAGGAGATACTATGGCTAAGAAAATTTTGATTGTTACAGGTGACTTTGTTGAAGACTATGAAATGATGGTTCCATTTCAGTGCCTTTTGATGTTAGGTTATGATGTTGATGTTGTTTGTCCAGATAAAAAAGCAGGTGAACAGATAAAAACTGCTATTCATGATTTTGAAGGTGACCAGACTTACACTGAAAAACCGGGACATAATTTTACCTTAAATGCAACTTTCGATAATGTAAATGAAGCTGAATATGATGGGTTATTGATTCCTGGAGGAAGAGCTCCTGAGTATATCAGATTAAATCAAAGAGTTCTTGAAATAGTTCAAAGTTTTAATAATGATAATAGACCAATTGCATCTATATGTCATGGTATACAGATTTTAGTGGCTGCTAATGTAGTAGCTAATAAAACTTGTTCTTGTTACCCTGCATGCTCTCCTGATTTGGCACTTCACGGTGCAATTTGGGCTGATATAGGTTTTGAAAGTGCTCACGTAGATGGTAATCTTGTTACTGCTGCTGCATGGCCAGCTCATCCTGAGTGGTTGGCCAAGTTTCATGAACTATTGAAGTAGTTATATTTGGGTGCATAAATTGCACCCAATTTTGGTACAATAACAGATGTCAAATCAAATTAAATCATTCGCTAAGGGTTTATCTGTTTTAAAAGAGATAATAGCTCATAGTAAACCAATAACCGCCATAGAATTATGTACACGTTTAAATATAGATAAAAGTACTATGTCAAGGATAATATCAACTCTAAACGCTGAGGGGTTTATAACTTATCTAGAAAACTCAAAAGATATAATACCAACGGATATTTTAGAAAATACTACTAAAAAAACAAAAATAGAGTTGATAGTAAAAAAAACAAAATCACTTTTAGAAGATATATATTTTCATACAGGAGAGTGTAGTTATGTAGGTATTTTTGATGACTATAACATCTTATATTTAAATCAAATAGACAATTCAAATAGAGTCTTAAAAACAAGAAATTCAATAGGTTTACATGCTCCATTGCATACAAATGCCTTAGGAAAAACTCTATTGGCTTTTGGAAATTATGAACTAAACAAGGTAAAACTAAATGAATATACACACAACACAATAACTATAAGAGAAAATTTAGAGTTACATTTAAATGAAGTAAGAAATAGAGGATACGCGATAGATAATGAAGAGTATGAGTATGGATTAAGATGCGTAGCAGTACCATTTTTTAATAAAGAAAACATTTTAATTGGCTCAGTTGGCATTTCAGGCTCTGCTTCAAGGCTGAGTTTAGAAAAGTTAGATGAATATGGAAAAAAGATTTCTGATTTAGTTAATAAGTTTGTGGTAGTAGTTTAAATTTATTTAGGTAAACCTTCACAATTCTATAGGATAATTTTTTAAAAATAGGGAATTTACGTTTATTTAACACTTATACAGTAACATTCTTTATCAATATAATCATAGAGAGGATTTTTCCTTATTGTAATCCTCTCTAAATTACAAACTAGATAAAATAATAAAAATTAAAGGCACATCGATAAGCTGGGTCATGTCGTTGGGTGACTATTTATCTACTTGCTATCTTACGATAACACTCTAGCGAATGGTAGAATTATGAGGCTGACCAATCCATTCTTGCTGCAGGTTGGGTTTACAAAGCAGTTATGATTACTCAAAACTCTGGTGGGCTCTTACCCCGCCGTTTCACCTTTTCCCTTTACATGTAAAGGGTAGTCTATTCTCTGTTGCACTGTCCCTTGGGTTACCCCAGCCGTCCGTTAGACGGAACCACGCCTCATTGCAGCCCAGACTTTCCTCTTGAGATTTTCTCAAGCAATCACCTGACGTACCTTTAAGGGCGTGATTATAGCATATTATTTTAGATTATGTGTAAGTTCTTCTAAAACAACAGTTGCATAAGAGCCTTTTGGTAAGCTAAAGTGCATCTCAAACCAGTTCTCTTCGTCTATATATTTATATTCAACATCTTTTAAAAATGCCCAACCAAATCTACGAGTACCATCCATCTGTTTTAAAAATGCCTCACTCTCACCATATATTTTTTGGTCCATATCTTGAACAAAACCTTCACTTTGCATACTTCTATGTCCTGGAAGCCAACCTGTTATTGTTGTATCTTCTTCTTCAAATCTTTTTATCTCAGTTTCCAAGTCTTCTACGATAAAAGGTTTACCATTTGGATAATGGTGAGCTACATCTCCTTCAAATACTTTGAAGAATTTTTTTTGTTTTCTTAGAGATTTTACTGTTTCTTTTGAAAAACCAAGAGCTTTTGCCGCCTGAGCGTCATCAAAACCATCAAGTATATGACCTATTTCAAGTCTTGAAGATAACCAGTTGTTAAAAAGATAACTCTGATAAGAGCTTATAAAAAACATTTTCATTTTTTTCTTACGTTCTTTTCTTTTTCCCTCTAGAATCTCACGACCTAATATATAGTTGTCTCCCTCACGTCCAAATCTTTGATAACCAAAGAAGTTTGGAAAACCCTCTTTCTTAAGAGTTTTAAGAGCATTACCTAGTTTTTGTCCATCGACTTTGTTAACACGTTTTAATCTTATAAAAAACCGATTACCTTTTAGGTGTCCTACTCTTATCTTATTGTTATGATATGTTTTAGAGAGTATCTTTATTTTCTCATCTTTGAAATTCTCTAACTTTGCTTCAAAACTTTTATGTACTGAAACGTACTGAGTAGTCATACCATCTTTGTCTTTTAGACCTGCATATCCAAAATCACGTGTTTTTGCTCCACAAGCTTCACTAAGACGTTGAACCATTTGCCAGGTAGTAAGGTCTTTTTTCCTTACATGTAAGATAAGGTGTTCACCTTCTCCACTAAATTCATATAGAGGTATCTCGTTGACCACAAAGTCATTTGCATTTTTAGTAAATAGTACATCTATAGGGGAATGATTTAAATAAAATAGTCTTTTCATTATGTTTTCTCTTTTTATATTTGTTTAGATGAAAGTATATCCTAACTTGACTAATAAGAACTTTTTAGGATACATCACCATCTACGTAGTACCATTTGTTTTCCTCCTTCAAAAATCTACTTTTTTCATTAAAAGAGTTGTCTTTTCCATTTATATGAAGTGTTGCTCTAAATGTAACGTATGCCTCTTTTTCACCATCAATAAACTCTATAATTTTAAGATTTTCAAATGTAGTTTGCTTTGAAAAAGATTTTATGCTTTCTATATCTTCATCCCTAGTAGTTTTATGAGTAGTTTTTAGGATGTACTTACATACTCCTATCGCGTATGCTGAATAACGTGAACGCATAAGAAGAAGAGCATTTTTAGGTACTCTTCCATCATGATATGTTTTACAACATTTTTTGTATTTTTGTCCACTACCACATGGACACTTTTCATTTATGCTCATGTTTATCCCATAGGGTATAAAATATCTGCATGAACGGCATCTAGTTTTTGCATAAGTTCATTGTCTATTTTATAATCAAGTCCTGCTAGAGTATCATCAAGTTGTTGTGCATTACTTGCACCTATGATAGTAGATGCTATAAAGTCAAAATGCATGCTCCAAGCAGTTGCTAAAGTTGTTAAATTTACTCCATACTCTTTTGCTATTTTTAAGTACATATCAACTGAAGAGAGAGTCTTTTTATTGACAAATCTTTTTGCTTGTGCTTGCATACGAGGATTTGGGTTGTTTAGATACTTTGCAAATCTTGCATTTGGAGGAAATATTTTTTGGTTGTATTTTCCTGTTAAAACACCACCTGCTAGAGGAGAATAGGGTAGTAAAGAGATATCTTCTTTTTTACAAACAGTAGATAATTCATCCATAAACCTTCTGTTTAGCATTGAAAAATTGTTTTGTATTGATTGGAATCTACTTAGGTTTTTAAATTTTGATACTTCATTTGCTTTTGTTAGTCCATATGCACTATCATTTGAAGTTCCTATGTACCTAATCTTTCCTGCTTTAATAAACTCATCAAGTACATATAGACTCTCTTCAATCGGCACACTCATATCTGGCCAATGTACTTGATAAAGGTCTATATAATCAGTTTTTAACCTTTTAAGAGTGCCTTCAAGTGCTTTTGTTATATGAAATCTATCTATTGCTGTTAGACCATGTCTTATTGGAGGAACAAACCAACCATTAGCAGCTCCTGCAACTTTTGAAGCCAATATGATTGAATCTCTAGGTTTTGTTTGTAACCATTCTCCCACAATCTCTTCTGTTAGTCCCGCATACTCTTTTGAAGGAGGAACCGGGTAAAGCTCAGCCGTATCAAAAAAATTGATTCCCATGTCATAAGCTTTATCCATGATTTTGAAAGACTCTTTTTTATCAGCAGATGTACCAAATGTCATAGTTCCTAGACAGATAGGTGTAACCCTCAACCCACTTTTTCCGATGTATCTATATTCCATTTTAAAGCCTTTTTTAATTTTTTTATATTATAGTGTAGCAAAGGTTAAATAATGAAAAATAATGAAAATAAAAAGTTACTTAAGCTTTGTAATGTTTTGTATGTTGGTGATGATGCAGATGAGTTGAAAACTATGCAAGCATTTTTGTCTTTACATGTAAATAAAACATATATGCAAAATAATCCAGAAGAGGGGTTGAAATCTTTTAGTTATTATAAACCCGATATTGTAATTTTAGATTTAAAAATTTCTAATGAAGCGAATATTGAGCTTTTAAAAGAGATTAAAAATTTAGATGAACAAAGTATAATTTTACTTTTGACTTCTTCATCCAAAAGTGACTTTTTTATAAAAGCAATAGAATTAAATGCAGATTATTTTTTGTTAAAACCAGTTACAGATGATAGACTACTTTGTACTTTAGAAAAAGCTGCTATTCTTATACACTCAAAATCTAGAAAAAAATATTATGAAAACTTTGAACAAAAAATCATAGACAAGCAGTCAAATATGATAATGATTTTAGATGAGAATTTTCAGTTAATAAAAGCAAATTCAAGATTTTTAAAAAGTTTTGAAGTCAGTAGTATAGAGGAGTTTAAAGAAGAGTATAAATACGAAGACATGGTTCTTGATTGTAAAATTTATCATGACTTTTTAGAAAAGTTAAATATAGAGACCATAGTAGATATAGTAAATTACCCTGATAATAAATATGTAGCTACGATAATGGACTTACCAAATTATAACGTAAAGGCATTTTTAGTAAATGGAACTAGAGAGAGGAATGATGAAGGTGATGTAGAGTATATTATAGCTTTTGCTGATGTTACTGCGTATGAGATAGAAAAAAGAAAAATAGAAAAAAGTGTATATCTTGACCCACTTACAAACATACATAATAGACATATTTTTGAAGAGCTTTTTAAGCATGAGCTTAATATGAAAAAAAGATATTCTCAACCATCATCAATAATCTTTTTTGATATTGATGATTTTAAAGATATTAATGATGAATATGGACACAATGTAGGCGATGAGGTACTAAAGTCAGTAGTGAAATTTTTTAAGAAAAAAATTCGTTCAGTTGATACATTTATTAGGTGGGGTGGAGAAGAGTTTATCGTGTTTTTACCATATACTGATAAAAAAGAGTCAGTAGAGTTGGCTGAGCGATTAAAAAAATCATTATCAGAAGTCATTTTTACAAATAATGTTAAGATTACATGTAGTTTTGGAGTAAGTGTTTTAGAGAGTGATGATACATATGAGTCTTTTATAGAAAGAGCAGATAAAGCACAATACCAATCAAAATCTGAAGGCAAGAATAGAGTTACTTACATGTAGAGAAAATCTCTACATGTAAAGACTTTTATTTTCTTTTATCTATAACTCTTATAGCTTTTCCGTTTGAGCGAACAATAGATTTTGGTGCAACAAGTTTTACAGTTACATTTATGTACAAAGCATTAAGAAGTTCAGCTTGTATATGTTTTTGTAAACGTGTTAAGTCACCGACATCATCGCTCATACAGTTTTCACTAAGTTCAACATCAATTTCAAGTTTATCTAAGTGACCTTTTTTATTTGCAATTATTTGATAGTTTAATGTTATGTCGTCTACCTTAGCTAAAACATGCTCTATTTGTGAAGGGAAAACGTTTACACCGTTTATTACAAGCATATCATCACTACGTCCAACGATACTCTCAATGCGGCAAAGAGTTCTTCCACAACGACATGGTACTCTAGTAATTGAAGTTATATCACCGGTTCTGTATCTAATGATAGGAAGTCCTTGTTTTGTTAACGTAGTAATTACAAGTTTTCCTCTTTGTCCATCTTCTAAAACTTCACCAGTTTCAGGATCAATAATCTCTGGATAAAAATGGTCTTCGTTAAAGTGAAGCAGATGAGAGTGTTTACAACTTGAAGCTACTCCTGGTCCTATGATTTCTGAAAGACCATATACCTCGTGATAGTCTATTCCCCAAATATTTGCTATTTCATCTTTTAACCCTTCACTAGCTGGTTCTGCCCCAAAAAAACCTGCTTTTAAAGAGAAGTCTTTTTTAATATCATAACCCTCTGCTTTGGCTTTTTCTGCTAAATGAAGTGCAAAAGATGGAGTTCCTGTAATAGCAGTTGCTTTAAAGTCTTTTAGAAGTAAAAGTTGACGAGAAGTGAATCCAGTAGAACTTGGAATAACAGCTATCTTCATACGCTCAGCTGCTGAGTGGAATCCGAGACCACCAGTAAAGAGTCCATATCCAGTGGCATTGTGTAAAATATCTTTACATGTAAGTCCACCCATTGTAAAAACTCTGCCCATAACTTCTGCCCAGATATCCATATCATGCTCTGTATAACCTACTACAGTTGGTTTACCTGTAGTCCCACTTGAACTATGAACTCTAACTATTTGATCCATCTCTACTGAGAACATTCCAAACGGATAATTGTCTCTTAAGTCTTGTTTTTTTGTAAAAGGTAGCTTTGCTATATCTTTTAGAGTTTTAATATCTTCAGGACGAATTCCAACTTCTTCAAATCTTTTTTTATAAAAAGGTACAAGGTGAAAAACTCGTATAAGTGTCTCTTTTAAATTATTAAGTTGCCAAGTTTGTAATTCATCTTTACTAAAACTTTCATTTTTACTAAATGTCATATTATCTCTTATTTGTAGAAGTGACTTGCACTAATAACTTCAATATCAGAATCAAGTAGAGCTTTTATAGATTCACTAAATTTATCTTTTTCAACATTAAAAATAAAAATTCCTGTATCAGATTCATAAAAACTATAAGTGTACTGAATGTTGATATTAGACTTTGACAGTGCTGTTACTACTTTATCGAAACTTCCAACAACATCGTCAATTTTGACACCAAAAACATCTGTAAATCTTACACTAAAACCTTCATCTTCTAATATAGCTTTTGCTTTGTCTGGATTATCTACTATAGTCCTTACTAAACCAAAGTCAGTAGAATCTGCTAGTAAAATAGATTTGATTGATATATCATTTTTACTCAATACATGAGTAAAATCACTAAGTTCTCCTGCTTTGTTTTCTATGAAAACTGATAATTGTTTGATTGTATACATTATAGACTCCTCTTGTCAATTACACGTACAGCTTTACCCATACTTCTTTCTATACTTCTTGGCTCTACTAATTTGATTTTTGCATTAATATATAAATTGTTTAGAAGTTCACTTTGAATATTTTTTTGAATTCTTTCTAGTGCTCCAATACTATCCATAGGCATCTCTTCGGTAACTTCAACCATGATTTCTAAACTGTCTAAATAACCTTTTTTATCTGCTATTATTTGATAGTTTAGTGTAATATCAGCTATATTTGCTAAAACATGTTCAACTTGTGAAGGAAATATATTTACACCATTAACAATAAGCATATCATCAGCTCTACCCATAACACTTTTCATTCGAACGTGAGTTCTTCCACATTTACAAGGTGTTTGATCTAAGCTAGTTATATCTCCGGTTCTATATCTAATAATAGGAAGTGCTTGTTTTGTTAAAGATGTTATTACAAGCTCACCTTTTTCACCGTATGGTAAAACTTCACCAGTTTTTGTATCAATTATTTCAGGATAAAAATGATCTTCAAATATATGTAAATCACTACTTTCGCAACAACTATTTGATACACCTGGCCCAATTATTTCAGAAAGTCCATAGATTTCATAGTAATCAATTCCCCAAACACGTGCAACTTCTTCTTTTAACCCGGCACTTGTTGGTTCAGCTCCAAAAATACCACATTTTAGTTTAAAATCTTTTTTTACATCATATCCCTCTTTAGCCGCAGTTTCTGCCATATGAAGAGCAAATGAAGGGGTAGAAGTAAGAACTGTTGAATTAAAATCTTTCATAAGTAAAAGTTGACGAGACGTAAAACCACCGCTACTTGGAACTACAGTAGCTCCAACAGTCTCAGCACCGTTATGTACACCAAGTCCACCAGTAAAGAGTCCATATCCATAAGCATTATGAACTGTATCTTCAGAATTGACTCCACTCATTGTGAAAACTCTTGCCATAACTTCATTCCAAACATCCATGTCACTTTTTGTATAACCTACAACAGTTGGTTTACCCGTAGTCCCACTAGAGCTATGAATTCTTACGACTGCATCTTGGTTTACGGCAAACAATCCAAAGGGATAATTGTCCCTCAAATCTTGTTTTTTTGTAAATGGTAGCTTTGATATGTCATGAATTGATTTTATATCTTCAGGAACTATGCCTAAATCTTTAAATTTTTGCTGATAAAAAGGTACAACACCATAAACTCTGGCTACTGTCTCTTTTAATCTTGCTGTTTGAAGTTTTTCCAATTCTAAACGAGGAAGAGTTTCATCTTTTGACCAGATCATTAAATATTCCTTGAGTCTTCTATTGCTTGATGAAGGACTTCTATATTTTTTGGTGCCATTTTTGCATTCATCTGTTTTATAGCTTCTTCTATATCTTCTAATGAAAAAGGAAAGTTAGGGTCACGAGCTAATGTGATTCCAAGCATATAAACATTTAGAGCTTGTATAGGAAACTCTTTATTTCTTGCTTTTGAAAATGCATCAATTTTAATAGTTTCATACTCTATTTCAGGAAATTTACTATCAGCATTTACTATGATAGTCCCTTTACCTTTTTTTAGATATTGAATATTTCTTAATCCCTCATTACCTTCTAATGCAATAAGTAAGTCTGCTTGTCCTTGGTCTATTGCAGGAGAGTGAAAATCTCCTACTTTTACATAACATGAAACAGAACCACCACGTTGACTCATACCATGATTTTCTGTTCCTAAACATTTTTGATCTTTTAGTGATGCAGCGATACTAAGAACTTTTACTAAAAAAACTGCACCTTGACCACCGATTCCGGCAATTACTACTTGATATTTCATTTTTCAACCTTTACAAAAGCATCTGTTGGACAAACATCATCTAAACATGCTGAACAACCTATACACAAGAATGGATCAATTTCTACTTTTTCATTTTCATTATAGTGCATTGGCGGACATTTATACTGAGTTGTACATATATCACACGCTACACATTTATCTTCGTCAACTTCTGCAAATACTTGTGGAAGTTTTTCTGGTGCTCTCTCCTTATCAAGAACACAGAACTCTCTGATTACTGCAACAACAGGTCCAGTCGCTTTTTCATACTGTGCTTTAATCGATTTCATAAAATCTATTGTCTTATCAACATTTGGTGTATACTCATATTCATGACACTCTACACCACAGCCTTCTACTATTTTTTTAATATCTATTT
>CBDLTN010000066.1:0-12474 GCA_965306065.1 uncultured Sulfurospirillum sp.
TACCAGGAGGAAAAGCTGCATATCCAAGTTCACTTCTTATGAATGCAATTCCTGCAATAGTTGCAGGGGTTAAAGAAATAGTAGTTTGTACTCCTGCTCCAAATAATGAGTTAAATTCTCTTTTATTGGCTGCTATGCATCTTTGCGGAATAAAAAAAGCTTATAAAGTTGGAGGAGCAAGTGCAATTGCTGCTATGGCTTATGGAACACAAAGTATTCCAAAAGTAGATGTAATAACTGGACCAGGTAACATTTTTGTAGCAACTGCAAAAAAACTTGTTTTTGGTGAAGTCAATATAGATATGATTGCAGGACCAAGTGAGATAGGAATATTGGCTGATGAGAGTGCAGATAGTAATCTCTTAGCAATAGATTTATTAAGTCAAGCAGAACATGATGAAATGGCAAGCTCAATACTTATAACACCTTCACAACTAATAGCTGATGAAACAAGTAAAAAAGTTTATGAGTGGTTAGAAAAGCTAAATAGAAAAGAGATAGCTATGGTATCAATAAAAGAACGTGGAGCTATTATAATAACAAAAGATATGGATGAAGCTATAGAGCTTATGAATGAGATTGCTCCAGAACATCTTGAAGTGATGACAGAACATCCTTTTGATTTACTTCCAAATATAAAACATGCTGGTGCGATTTTTATGGGAAGATATACTCCAGAACCTATAGGTGATTATATAGCAGGACCAAACCATACTTTACCAACTGGTGGAACAGCTAAATTTTATTCTCCTTTAGGAGTTGAAAATTTTCTAAAAAAATCTTCTATAATTAGTATGAGCAAAAACGGCATAAAAGAGATTGGACATGAGTGTGCTCTTATAGCACAAACAGAAGGATTAGGAGCACATGAGGCTTCAGTTTTAGAGAGATTAAAGTAGGGGGGACTATTAATGAAAAAATTATATGCTCCATGGGAAAAAGCTTTCAATAAAATTTCCACTCCGTTTGAGCATTTTATACATGCACAAACTACAACAGGACTTGTTTTGATATGCATGACTGTATTTGCCTTGATCTTAGCAAATACTCCATTAGCAGAAGGATATGCACACTTTTTTCATACAAAAATAAATTTAACAATTGGTTCTTGGGAATTATCACATAGTATTCATCATTGGATAAATGATGGTCTTATGGCTATATTTTTCTTTATCATTGGACTAGAGATAAAAAGGGAAATACTTGTAGGAGAACTCTCAGATATTAAAGTTGCTATATTACCTATACTGGCAGCTATTGGTGGTATGGTTTTTCCTGCACTTATATATATTGGTTTTAATCATGGTGAAGTTGGCGTAGGTGGTTGGGGTATTCCAATGGCTACTGATATTGCATTTGCTATTAGTGCTTTAGTCCTTTTAGGTAAGAGGGTACCAACTACCTTAGTAACATTTTTAGTCGCTCTTGCCATTGTTGATGATTTAGGTGCTGTTTTAGTAATAGCTATATTTTATACTGATACAATTCATATGTTGCCTCTACTATTAGCAGGAGTTTCTTTCTTAGCTTTAGTAGTGCTTAATCGTATTGGTATTCATATGATTTTGCCATATTTTTTATATGGGTTGCTTATGTGGTTTTTCATGTTAGAATCTGGGGTACATGCAACTATAGCTGGTGTTATAGCTGCTCTGGCAATACCATCAAAACCAAAATATCATCCAGCTAATTTTACAAAAAGTACAAAAGAACTGTTAGATGAGTATGATACTTATCCAAAAGGTGTAGGTCATATGATGCATGAAAAACAAAAAGCTATATTACAAAACATTAAAGACAAAATAGATGCAATAGGTACTCCAGCAGCTAGGCTTGAACATGACTTGCACCTTTTTGTTGCATTAGTAATTATCCCTCTTTTTGCACTTGCCAATGCTGGAATTGCTATAGACTTTAGTTCTATAGGTGGTACAATAATGGAACCTGTGTCACTTGGAATTATAGCTGGGCTTATACTAGGAAAAGTTCTTGGTATATTTGGTGTTGCATGGCTTGCTATTAAACTAAAAGTTGCAAAACTTCCAGAAGGAAGTAGTATGAGTCAAATTTTTGGTGTATCATTTTTAGGTGGTATTGGTTTTACTATGTCTATTTTTGTAGCAGATTTGGCATTTATAAATAGTCCTGAGCTTATTTTTCAAGCAAAAGTTGGAATTCTAGCCGCATCATTATTTGCAGGGCTATTTGGATTCTTTTGGTTGAAATATGTAGCAAAGAGACAACAATAATATATAACATATAAAAAGTTGGAGTAGCCTCCAACTTTCTTCATAATATGTACTTTTGTACAATAGACTTCAGAGTGATATTTTAGTAATATAATAGCTATAAAAACTATACAAAGGCTATTTAATGTCAAAAGTTATCGGAATAGTAAAAGAAATAATCGGAACAATAAAAGTAACAACTCAAAGTGGAGCAGTAAAATCACTTTCTAAAGGTGATGTTGTCCATGAAAATGACAAAATAGATGCAATGGCATCAAGCCAAGTAATAATACAATTAAATGATGGAAAAGAGATTATTATTGAAGGGGATACTTCATTATCTTTAAATGAAGAATATATAAACTCATATACTTCAGAAGTAACTCTTACAGATACAAATAACGATATAGCAGAAGTTGAAGCATTATTAGCAAATGATGAAGAAGGAACAGCTGCAGGACAGGAAAATACTGGACAAGAAGGTGGATTAAGTAATGCTTATTATCATGAAAGACTAAAGTTTGGTGAAAATACTAATGAGCTTGAAAATACACAATTTAATAGAACTACTTCAATAATTGCTGAAGACAACAATACAGTAAACTTTAATGAACAAAACCTAGATGATACAAGTGAAATTGGAGTTGGTCCAGTAACTGATGCAGATACAGATGCAAACAGTGTTGGGGAAAATGCAGCAAATGGAACAGAAGTTCAAATAACAGGACTTGCAACTGACCCAGATGCAGCTGATAGTGTAACTTACTCATTAAGTGATGATTATAATGGAGCATTTACAATTGATCCAACTACAGGAGTTGTAACAGTCCTTGATAACTCAAAACTAGATTATGAGACTAATACAGCACCAACAATTGAGATAACAGCAACTTCAAGCGATGGTTCAAGCTCAAAAGAAACATTTACAATTAACCTAAGTGATGATACAAGTGAAATTGGAGTTGGTCCAGTAACTGATGCAGATACAGATGCAAACAGTGTTGGGGAAAATGCAGCAAATGGAACAGAAGTTCAAATAACAGGACTTGCAACTGACCCAGATGCAGCTGATAGTGTAACTTACTCATTAAGTGATGATTATAATGGAGCATTTACAATTGATCCAACTACAGGAGTTGTAACAGTCCTTGATAACTCAAAACTAGATTATGAGACTAATACAGCACCAACAATTGAGATAACAGCAACTTCAAGCGATGGTTCAAGCTCAAAAGAAACATTTACAATTAACCTAAGTGATGATACAAATCCAGTATTCGAAGATGAGAATGGAACACCAGTAGATAGTTATTCATTTAATTATAATGAGAACTCAGAAGATGCAACACTAATAGGAACTGTATATACTGATGAAGATACAACTTATACAATAAGTGGAGCAGATTCAAGCTGGTTTGAAGTAGATGCAGATGGAAAAGTTACACTAACAGCGGCAGGCGTAGCTGCTGCTTCAAATGATTTCGAAGATGCTGATGGAAATAATGTTCACCAAGTAGTAATCACAGCAACAGATACAGCAGGGAATAGCTCAAATATAACAGTAAACCTTAATGAACAAAATCTAGATGAAGCACCTGTCGCGGTTGATGATCCAGTTATAGTTATGGGTGGTTTACATGTAGATTATTATGGCAGTTCAAGTCAGCTTTCAAGTATAGCTGATGTTGAGCGTATTATAGCTAGTAAAGAAGAGGCTGATGCTGTATTTGTTTCTACAGATATTAATTATGGATATACTGACATTAATAGTGATGGTAAGTATAATAATGATGAAAGGTCGACTATCTTAACGGGTAACTTGTCAGATGGACTTGATATTCAAAATTCAGAAGTAAACGATAGTCATCTAAGTGATTTTATAAAAAATGATAATGGCTCTTTAGTTTATAATCAAACATCTATAGATAATGGTAGTTTAGAAAGTGCTACAGATGGTATTCTTCATATAACTGGTATGTTAAATATACAAAATAGTGGGAATTATACGTTTAAAGTAAATAGTGATGATGGCTTTGATATTCGTATTGATGGCGTTAGTGTACTTTCTCTTAATAGAAATACAGGAGTAGTTCCTAGTCAAAAAGAGATATTTCTAGAAGAGGGTTCTCATAATGTAGAGATAGTTTATTGGGATCAGGGAGGTGCTTATATTTTTGATTTGGACTTGCTTGATAATAGTGGAACTAATGTGTGGATTCCAGTGAATTTATCACATGCTAAAACTGGTTCAATTGATGTTAGGGATGATAGTATCATAAAATTAGACCTTGCTCAAAATGATTATGATGTGGATAGTGAAGTTAATCTTGATAGTATAGTGATCGTTACATCTGCTTCTCATGGTCAGGTAATTGTTAATGATGATGGAACTGTAACATATAATCCAGATGATAATTATCATGGTATTGATACTTTTGAATATACTATAAAAGATGAGGCTGGTAATGTTTCAAATGTAGCTACTGTAACTGTAAATGTAGTACCTTCAACTTCATCTAATGCAATAGTTTATGAAGCTGGTCTTAGTGATGGTACAGACCCTAGTGCAAATGTAGTAACTGAAGGAAATTTACTAGGTGATCAAGGAGGTAGTATTTTAAGTGTAGAAGGTAATAGTACTATAGAAAATGGAATTATAACAACTACTACACAAAATGGTACTATTGAGGTGTATACTCAAGCTATTGATGGTCATGAAATTGGTGATTATATTTATACACTTACAGCTCCAAGTAGTGATGGCGATAATGTTGTTGATAATATAGATTACACTTTTACTCAAGGAAGCAATAGTGTACAAAGCTCAACATTAGGTATAAATATAGTAGATGATGCTCCAGTAGGAAAAGACATAATAGAAAATCTTCAAAGTACTTCTTCTAATACACAAACAACAAATCTTATAGTAGTTTTAGATAAATCTGGTAGTATGGATTGGGATGTAGATGGAAATAAGACAGGAGAGAGTGATTTTGATAGTAGTAAAGTCAGAATGGATATAGCAAAAGATGCATTAAAGTCTATGTTTGATTCGTATGATAATATGGGTAATGTAAATATACAATTTGTATCTTTTTCGAGTACTGCTGAAAAATCAAAATGGTTTGTGGACAATAAAAATGATGCTAATGAGCATTTAGATAATATAAATACTGGTGGTGGAACTTACTATGATACTGCTTTAAATGAAGTTATTGATAACTACAGTGCTCCTCAATCTGATAAAACTTTAGTATATTTTATATCTGATGGAGAACCAAATACTAATCACGGTGTTGATGATACAGTGTCGTATGATGGAAAGAATGGAGAATCAGCATGGGAACAGTTTTTAGAGGATAATAATGTTGATATATCATTTAGTATAGGTATTACAAATAATACTAATTTAAATAGCTTAAAACCAATTGCATTTCCAGAGAATATAGATAATGTAGATGAACCTTATGTAATAAAAGTTATAAACCCAGAAGATTTGGAAAAAACTTTGCTTGATACAGTTGATCAAGCAGTTGTAGAAGGAACAGCTTCTGTTCTTATGAGCTCTGGAGAAACTGGTATTGTTTTAGGTGCAGATGGAGGAAGAATAAGCTCTATTCAACTAGGAAGTGAAACGTATAATTATGATTCAAATAATGTTGAACAAACTATAAATACATCAAGAGGTGGAAAACTTGTAGTTGATTTTGATACGGGAGGATACAGATATACGATAAATCCAAAAGATACTATTGAAGGTGAGCAAGAAATATTTACGATTACAGCTGTTGATGAAGATGGAGATAGCGTATCAGTAGATTTGGTTATCAATCTTGATTTTATAGCAAAAATAGATGCAAATAGAGATACTGTTTTGACAAATGAGAATACTTTAGAGATAAGTGATGTTTCAGATACTGCGTTAGTGGCAAATGACAATGGTTTGAATACTGTGTCAAGTAAATCTAATATCATAAGTTTAAGTGAAAATGACTTTAGTTCAAATTGGACAGTTACAAATGGTATAAATCAAAACAATAACTCAAAAGAGACAGCAACAACAATACAAAGAAGCTTTTTTGGAGATGAATCAGGTTCTCATGCAAGTAATGTAAATCAAAGTGGACCATCAGCAGCATATATAAGTAGCATAGCTCAAAACGGGGAAGAAGATTGGCTAAATATATCTCTTGCTAAAGGTGAAAAACTATTTTTTGATATTGACAATGCAAGTTATAACGTAAACATAAAAGTCTTTGATAAAGATGGCAATCATTTAGCAGATATAAGCGAAAATAGCGCTGGTCCTTATGGAGATTTTGAAGCAGTTTCTTCAGGTGAGTATTTTATATCAATAGAGTTTGATAGTAGTTATAGAACAGGTGATTATGAGCTTTATATGACTATTGATAATGCAGATGCTGAGTATACTAATTTATCAGAATATACAATAGGTGATGTAAATGATCCTAATGGGCATGATAGTGCATTTGTTGATATAAAACATCAAAGTGGAGATACCGTACAAGGTACATCTAATGATGAAATACTTATAGGTCGTGATAATCAAGCAGATACTTTAAATGGGGCTGGAGGGAATGATATAATAGTTTATGATTCTTTAGATACTATTAATGGTGGAGACGGAAGAGATATTTTACTTTTAGATGAGAGTATATCTTTAGATTTTGATAGTGTTAGTAACAAAATTGATCAAGTTGAAGGTATTAATTTAGAACAAGGGAATCAAAGTATAACTCTTGATGTTCAAGATATAATAGATATAACAGATAGTGAGAATATCTTAGAAATATCCGGTGATTCAAATGACAATGTTACTCTTGATGCTTCAGAAGGTGCTTGGACTATGATAGAAACAGTAGATGGATTTAACAAATATACAGCTACAGATTCAGATGGAAATGAAGCTACTATATTAATAGAACAAGATATACATGTAGATCCTAGTTAGGCTTTACATGTAAAGACTAAAACTCCATCTCATGCTAGATGTGGGTTTTAGTTTATTTAGGACTAAGTTTTATTACTAGTGCAACTCTGTCTTTTATATTTAGTTTTTCATAGATTGAACTTAGGTGAGCTTTTACAGTTCTTTCTGTTATGTTTAAATGGGTGGCTATCTCTTTGTTACTTAATCCTTTTTTTATTAAAGTTGCTATTTCTTGTTCTCTATTAGAGAGTTGTTCTATCTCTTCTTGATTTATCTCATTTAGATTTTTACTAAAGCTTGTTATCATCATTTGTAGGAATTCTGGATAGAGCCAGATATTACCATTTTTTATTACATGTAGAGCATCTCTAAGTTTTATTTTTTCCATAAAAAGATTTCCGTAGCCTTTTATACCCAAAGACAATAGATGAGTTCCTTCTGCAAAGTTTGGGTTACATGTAAGAGCAAATATAGCTTTACATTTAGGTAGAAGTTTTATATATTGAAAAAAATATTTTTCGTTATCTTTTATAACGTCTAGATCAAGCAAAAGAGTGAATTCATCAAGAGCATCTAACTCTTTTTCACTCTTTACATGTAAACATTCAGGATATCGTTTTAAAAAATCGATATTTTTTGATAAGCAGACTATCATCTCTCTCTTAGTGCACTCTGTTTCGCTTTTAGTATAGGTTTAAGTAGATAATCTAAAACAGTTTTTTTACCAGTAATGATATCGACACTAACAGTCATACCTACCATAATTGGAAGAGGTTTTTTTTCAGTTCCTAAATAACTTTTGTCTGTTTTGATTCTTACAAGATAATAACTCTCATCTTTCTCGTCAGTAATAGTATCTGCACTAATATGTGTTAGTTTTCCGTTTAGTCCACCATGAATTGCAAAATCATAAGCACTGAATTTTACTGTTGCATCAAGTTGTGGCCTTAAAAAGGCAATATCAGAAGGTTTGATCTTTGTTTCAACTAAAAGGTTGTCTTGTGCAGGAACTATCTCAACTAAATCCATTCCAGGTTGTATTACTCCACCTATTGTATTTACTAGTAGTTGCTGTACTGTTCCATCAACAGGAGAACGAACAAGTGTTCTTCTTACCCTGTCGATTAATGCTGTATTGGTTTGTCCTATCCTTGAAATCTCTGCTACTACTTCATTAAGTTCTTTTTTGGCTCTATTTTTGTATTCAAGTTTTATTTCTAATATTTTATTTTTCGACTCTTTTATTTGTGATTTTAGCCTAGGAATTGCTAACCTAGAAGCTTCTACTTCACCTTGAAGACCATTTAATTGACGTCTTAGTTGCAAAAATTCAACTTCAGAAACCAGTCCTCTTTTCACTAGTGGTTTTGTTAAATTGACTTCATCTTCCATTAATTTTAAAGTTTTTTTCTCTTGTTTGATTTTTGCATAGAGTTCTGTTAATTCTTGTTCTTTTTGTTTTATCTGCTCTTTTATTACATCAAGGGAACTAATTAACTGTTCTTTGTTACTTTCATATAGACTTTTTTCATATTCAATCTGTTGAGTTAAATTTGAAATTTTATTTTGGTCATATTTAAAAGTTTTTCTTTCATTTGCTTCAGCATCAAGTCTTAAAAATTTTGCTTTTAGCTCATTCTGTCTTAGTTTACTCTCCTCAAAAGAACTGGTAAAATTAGTATTGTTGATTTTGAGTATAACTTGACCTTTTTTAACAATATCACCTTCACTTACAAGTATCTCTGAGATAATTCCACCTTCAAGGTTTTGAACAATTTGAAGTTGATGAGATGGGATTATTTTACCTTCACCACGTGTTAACTCATCAAGTTCAGCTTGACTTGCCCAAAATACAAGCCATGCAAAAGCTAATATGATTAACCATAAGATATATTTTGATTTCTTTGGTGATTTTTGAAGTACTGCTTCACTTAGACTTGACATGTATTTTAAGTCATGTATATCAAGTCTGCTTTTATGTAATTCTTGTTTAAATGCCTTTGCTTCTTGTTTTGCTTTTTTTAGAGCTTCCATCTCTTCTTCAGTACTCATCTTTGACCTCCATGTTTACCTTGGAGTTGTGTCAATATTTTGTTTTTTTCTCCATCCATAACTACTGTTCCATTATCAACTACTATGATTCTATCAACTAAAGAGAGTAGGGAACTTTTATGTGTGACTAGTAAGACAGTTTTGTTTTTTATATTTTCTGCTAAAAGTCGTTTAATCTTTGTTTCAGTTGTATTATCCAATGAATTTGTTGGTTCATCAAGTATAATAATAGGAGAATCTAATAAAAAGGCTCTTGCTATAGCAATAGATTGTTTTTGTCCACCTGAGATACCGTCTCCTCTTTCATATACAGGCATATCGAATCCTAAAGGATGAGCATTAACAAATTCATCTGTACCACTTATTTTTGCTGCTTTTAATATACTTGCGTCATCAACAGCAGGATATTTATATACTATGTTTTCTTTTACCGTACCATTAAAAAGCACAACATCTTGTGGAACATAACCTATGTTTTTTCTCAAATCAACAGGATCAATTTGATTTATATCTATGCCATCTACTAAAATGGAGCCTTCAAGAGGTTCATAAAGACCTAATATCATTTTTTCTATTGTAGTTTTACCAGAGCCATTTTTACCTATAATTGCTACTTTTTCTCCAGCTTTTATACTAAAAGAGACTTTATTTAATGCACCTTTTTGAGCATCAGGATATGAAAAAACTACATTTTTAAACTCGATATCACCCTTAATGCTTTCACGTCTAACAAACTTTTTACCATCAGGACGTTCAACTGGCATTTCCATTATATTTTCTACTGTTTTGTAAGCTGTTTTTGTTTGTTCATAACTGGCTGCTAATCCAACAACTTGACCCATAGGAGCAATAGCACGTGAAGATAGTATAACAGCAGCTATTAAACCACCCATAGTAAGCTCCATCTCTTTTATCATGTAAACACCCATGACAACGACTATAACAGTGTTTATTTGAATTAAAAATGAGGTGACTGTATTGATAGAGTTTGTTAGTATTTTTGATTTTACGCTTCGGTTTGCTATCTCTCCTGTAGCTTCTTCCCAGTTCCACTGAGCAAGTCCACTACCACTCATAGTTTTAACTGTTTCCATACCTGAGAGAGTTTCTATGAGTATACCATTTTTAATAGCACTAGCTTCATAAGTACTCTCTATACTTTTTTGAAGAGGACCTTTAACAAAAAACATGTATATAACGATTATTATAGATATAAGTATAGGAATAAAGACTATGTTTCCTGCTATAAAATATATAACTGCTAAAAAGATGACAGTGAAAGGTAAGTCTACAAGAGCAGCTATTGTAGAAGATGTAAAAAATGAGCGAATTGAGTCAAATTCTTTTAAGTTGTTTGCAAATGAGCCTATTGATTTAGGTCTACTTGCCATTTGTAGATCAAGTACTTTTTCAAATATTAAAGAAGACATTATTACATCGCTTTTTTTACCTGCAATTTCTAAAAAATAAGCACGTGTTAGTTTTAAAAACATATCAATTATATATATTACAACTATACCAATTGCCAAAACCCAAAGTGTATCTGTAGCATTGTTTGGAACAACTCTGTCATAAACATTCATAGTAAATAGTGGACTTGCTAGTACAAATAGATTTATCACAATTGAAGCTATAATAACATCTCTATATATATCACTTGATCTTCTTAAAGTCCCCCAAAACCAATGCGACTTCTTTTTGTTTATTAGATATGTTTTTGTTCTATCTTCTGAAACAAACTCTTTTTTGAGATAAAAACAATAACCAATGTATTGTTCTTTTAAAACATCAATATCAACCCAGTTTTCACCACTTCCTATCTCAGGTGATATGATTTTAACTTTATCATTTGCTTCATCAAACTTTTCTAATATACAAGCTTTTCTTCCTTTGAGAATAAGAATACACGGAAGAACAAGAGGTGAAATTTCTCCTAAAGTCTTTTTAACCAAAGAAGATGTAAAACCAGCTCTTTTAGCAGCTCTTGAAAACAGAGCCTTTGAACCCTCTGTAGAGAAAAGCTCAATAGAGTTAGTGCCACCTGAAACTGGTAGACCTTCAGTTAGAGCTTCTGCACTATATGGTTTATTGTGAAGTTTTGTAAAAATTACCAAACATTCTAAAAGAGGATCTGTAATCTTCTTTGCTGCCATTAAAATTTCCTTGGGTATAAAAGTATTATTTTATTTAAATTTAACTTAACTTCTCATATAATGGTTCATGAGAATATCAAAATTAAAAAGAAGAATCGATACTTTAGAAGCTGCTTGTGAGTCATTTTTAAATAAAAATCAAGAAGAAAACAATATGACTAGCGATGATATTTCTTTGCAAGTAAAAGCTTTTGATGAAATCATAAGAGACTGTAAAGATGAAGTAGAATCAGCAGGTATGGAACATAAAATTCATATCTTAAAATTACTTTATGGGCTAGAAGTTGATGAATATGATATAAAAAGTACTGATGATAGCTTAGATGATTATGTAAGTGGTCAAATTGATAATGTGCGCATGGAAGTTAATGAACGTAAAATAAATTACCTAAAAAGTATTATATTTAACATAGATGCAATTCTCGAAGAGTTAGCTATTGAATACAAAAATACATTATATATAAATTCAAAATGGTATAGATTTCAAGGTAGAAAACTAAAAAAGTATAAAGAATTTATTAAAAAATTAGTTAATTTAAAAGAAAAATTAGAAGATCAGTTAGAGATAGACTCAAAAAAAATATCCTTTTTAATAATAGAAAATTTTTATAACTTATATATCTTTTTTTCTTTTTTAATAAGCTTGTCAATACAAAAAAAAAGAGAGATACTTCTTATAGAAATAGCCAATAGGTTAGATAGATATATTGAAGTAATAGAACCATCTTTTAGTGGACGTTTTTTACATCACGATGATATGATATACCATTATGCAATATATGAGATAAAAGAGTTAAAAAATAGAATCTTTACAGCGTTGGCTTCTGAATAAAAGCTCCTTGCATAAGGTGTATAGGAATCTCTTTTAAGTTATCACTTTCATCTTTATTTTCTACAGCAGTTGCAATAATTTTGATATCTAATGATTTTGCTAATATACTAAAAGACTCATATGAACTATTTTTACCCTCATCATGCATATCTATATAAAAAGATTTATTTGCTTTTATATATGCTGGTTTTAAATCTTGCAGATAATTAAGACTCATATCAGTTATATTAAAGTTATCTATACCAAATTCATAGTTAT
>CBDLTN010000067.1:0-12432 GCA_965306065.1 uncultured Sulfurospirillum sp.
TCTTAATGTCATATTAAAAAATGATCAACTTATTTTTGATATAAAAAAAGCTGAATATCAGGGTAAAGATGTTTCAAAAACAAAGGTTCATATATATAACCTAATAGCAAAGGGAACTGGTATAGTAGTAGATATTAATGCTAATACAATTCTTGACGACTCAATCCATGCAGTTCTTCACGCCTTTGATATAAAAGTGCCTATCACACAAACTGCAGGTAAAACACAAGCTAATGTCAAATTAGATATAAAATTCCTCCCTTTTGGTGTAGAGAGTTATACTGGATATTTTAAAATCAATGATGCAAACATCAGCCTTTCTGGCGTACCGATGTACTCAAAAAATGGTTATGTTGAACTAGACAATGGAATGATTTATCTTAAAGATGTAAATCTTCAATATAATACTATATTTGACATATATACATCAGGTGATTTAAACCTAACTAGTGGTACCTACAAAAGTGATAACAATATCAACTCTATACATGTAAACTTTGATAAACTTGACCTTTTACATGTAGAAGATCTTAACACTACTGCAACAATGAAAATAGATGATAATGGAACATCAATATATATAGATGATTTAAAAACAAATATTGGATTTTTTAATGATAACAACAAAATCACAATCGACAACTTAAATCTAATATACCCATACTCACCACTTATGAAAAAAATAGACATTAAAAATGGTGAATTAAAAATCGATACTTTTGATTTTGAAAACTATGATGTTATAGCAAAATTAAAAGAGATAAACCTTCCATTAAGCCAAGATAACGAGCAAATAAGAGAAATTGATCTAGATATAAAAACAGATGGTAAAAACTTAAAGATTATATCAAGTGATGAAAAAATAAAAGTGACAAAAGAAGATGACTTACAAATTGTAATCAAAGATACAGATATCACTTTTGACTCTTCAAAATATGAAAGTAGTGAAAATATAGAAAAACTAACTCTTACAGGAATTAACTCAAATATTATAGATACAAACTTGTCAATTAAAATTCCAAGCAACTACTTTGTATATGAATCTGATGGTGAAGAAATGCGTTTTAGTAGTAATCTATTTTCTCAAACCATATTTTTCAAACAGAATAATGAAAATATATATTTAACAGGCGAAAACTTAACAGGTATGTTTGTAAACAGTGTAATTGGAAAAAATATTTTTGAAGATGGTTCTTTTGACTTGAATGTTGATGGTATTGATTTAAAATATTTTGATGGTACACTTGAAATTAAAAACACAACTATAAAAGGTATGGCATTTTATAATAACTTAATGGCTTTTATGCACACAATACCATCTTTGGTAACGTTTAAAAATCCAGGGTTCAATGACGATGGATATAAAGTCACTCATGCACTCTTGAGTTTTACAAGAGAGGATGAAATACTCACAATCAATGAGTTAAAAATCAACGGTAAAAGTGCTGATGTAATTGGAACTGGAACCTTGAACCTAAAAACTGGTGTAGTTGATATAACCCTACAAATAAGTGTCTTTAAAAACCTAAGTTCTATAGTAAAAGCTATTCCTGTAGTCAACTATATATTTTTAGGAAAAGATGGAAAAATGTACACAAATGTTCAAGTAAAAGGTACACTAAAAAACCAAAAATGAAAACAAACGTAATACGAGATACCGTATTATCCCCAATAGGTATTATAAAAAGGACAATAGAAACACCTTTTAGGATTTTTAAGTAGCTAAAACTCAAGTAATAATCAAATAAAATAATATTTACATGTAATACTTTTCAAGGTAAAGGACTAACTTCTTAATACAAAACAAAATATACATAAATTACTATTCAATATGATATATTATCATCAACAAATTCTATGCAAGACCTCATTAAATAATAAATTTAAATATTATATTATTTAATATGCTATATAATAGTTAAAAATTAAAAGGTTAAATATGAATGTACTAATTAAATTGTGTATACTTGGAATTATAAGTCTATTATTTTCGGGCTGCATGGCTGCAATGATTAATCATGCAAGTATGCCAAAAGAAACTAAAGATATTAAAAACTATAATATTGACAAAATCAGCGATAAAACAAAAACCGATCTTTTTATATATAAAAGTGTTGCAAGTTTAACAGACAAATCATATGTATATGTAAATAATAACATTATTGAACCTATCTCATCTGGATATTATCTTTATTTTGAAGCTCAACCAGGTGTTCACTGGATTTATGAACAAGATCAACATAATTTAGGAATAAACTATGCCTGTAAAAATATTAGAAAAAATACAAAAGAAATTGTTGATTTATCTTTTCCTCTAAACAAGCCTATAGCAAAAGACATGGATATTAAGCGTACAGTAATGAATGAAGAAAGTGTATTACCAAGATCTCAAGTAAAGCAAAAAATAAAAAAAATAGAAATGGATTTTTCTTATAAAAGCTATGTCAATTCAGCAAAAATTGAAATTTTACCAAAAGATAACCCGTTTCTTTTTTTACTAAAAAAAGTAGTTAAAGAAAGTTTTGACAAATTATCTATTAATGAAGGGAACGGACTTAAAATTGTAATGTCAATTCCAAATGACAATCATTCATTTCCAAAAAAAATACACTATAATACATCTAATATAGGATATAACATAGCATATCTAAAATCAATAAAATTAGAGTTTTTTATTGATGATAAAAAAATAGATGAACATATAAGTAGAGGATATTATAATACATCTTTTTTAGGATTGGGAACTAAACTCTCAAGCTATATTGCATGTAAATACTTTTCCAAACAATTTCCAACTTATAAAAAATAAATATGGTAAATTTGTAATAATTATTTTAGAAAAAAAACATAATAAGTGGTAGAAAGTAAAAAACCAACCTACCTCTTTATAATAATTGACTTAATGAAAAATTTGGGTGCTTAAAAACTCAAGTAAACTTCGGTATAGTAAGTGTTTAAAAAGGTTTATTTACAATGGATTGTAAAAAAGTACTAAAACTTGCCCTTATTGTAATTCAAAAAAGGCTATAAAAAAAGGTTCAAGAAGAGGAATAAAAAGATATTTATGTAGTGAATGTAATAAATCTTTTAGTTCTAAAAGAAGACCTAAGCAACTACAAGAAATCATTTTCAAAGAGTATATTTATAAGCGACAAACATTGCAAAATTTATCTGATAAATATCATAGAAGTTTACCTTGGATAAAAAAGCAAATATTTGAATATGAAGCAGTTGAAAAAATGCATAATCCTAGAGAAGTCATTTTAGTTTGTGATGCAACTTTTTATGTCAAAAGGAAAGATAAATTAGGAACCTTCGTTTTTAAAGATGCAAGTACAAATGAAATATTAATTTGGAAGCATATTGAAGGGGAAAAGCTAAAAGATTATAAATATTTATTACATGAACTATTGTCTCTTGGATATAACATTAAATCAATAACAATAGATGGTAAGAGAGGCTTATATAAGCTGTTTGAAGATTATTCTGTGCAAATGTGTCACTTCCATCAAATAAGAATTATACAGCGTTATATAACCAAACATCCCAAATTAGAAGCAAGTAAAGAATTAAAGAAAATAGTGTCCACATTAACAAAAACAAGTGACATTAAATTTACAATAAGATTAGATAATTGGTACGATAAATATGAATACTTTTTAAATGAAAAAACTGTAAATCCTATAACAAGAGAAGAAACGTTTACTCACTATAGATTAGTTGCTGCATATAAGAGTTTACGAACTCATTTACCATATCTTTTTACGTGTAAAAAATATAAGAAAATTAAAATTCCAAACACAACTAACTGTTTAGATGGTGGAGTCTTTTCTCCTATGAAAATGCTTATTAAAATTCATCGTGGCTTGAGTAAAAGTCTGAAATTGAAAATAGTTGATGATTATCTTGTAAGTTATAAGAAAAAGGAATGATTTAAGCACCCATTTTTTTCATTAAGTCGGCAAGGCAATTTTATTTGATAGTGAGAATAAAATATTTGAAAAATGGGTATTTCCAGAAAGAACAAATGACACTCCAGATAAAAGAAACTGGAGCTTAGTTATAAAGTTTTACGAAGAACAGTATCTTTATGAGTATTTATTAAATGAAGAGATATATGCTGTTAAATAAAATATAATAAGGTCAAGTATTTACTCTTAACTAAAACCACCCTCTACATGTAAAAAAACCAATAATAAGTTTATCACTTATAATTACAAATACTTTAGCAAATCTAGTACCTTTACATGTAAATATCTTTAAATACAATTCCTTTGAATTAGATTCAAAAAATCAAATCTTTCTTACAGACAAGGCCAATAAAACCCAAGCAACTATAAAAGCAACTCCTCCTATAGGTGTTATAGCTCCTAGTATTTTGATACCTGTAAATGTCATAGTGTATAGGCTTCCACAAAATATAACCATACCAGCTACCATGCTATATCCAGCTATTTTAACTCTTTTTGAGTTATCAAAATTAGCTACAAAAGCAACACAAAAAAGTCCAAGTGCATGATAAAACTGATACTCAACTCCTGTATGATATATCACCAACATCTCTTTAGTAACCACATTTTTTAAACCATGTGCTCCAAAAGCTCCAAGTCCAACTGCAAGTGCCATAAATATGGCTCCATAAAATGCAAATTTTTTTGTCAATTCATTCATAATCATCTCTCTTAGTTTGTTTTTTGTCCATCTCTTGGAGGAGATAGTTTATCTTGTACCGAAATACTAATGTTGTTTTTAAACAATCCACCATATAGTGTTTTTCTGTTTATCTCTTCATATGCTCCACATAATCCTAACTCCAACTCTACTGCATTTTTTAATATTTTTAGTATTGAAGTTGCATCGTTTGGATTGATATGCGTTGGAGCTTCACTTCCAAAAGTAAAATGTCTATGTATCCTCTCAATAAGTTTTTTGTTTCTTACTTCTATAAAAACTGACTCTAAAGGAGCTTTAAAAAACATAACACCATTTTTTACGTTTATAGAAGTATACGCAGTATCAAGTCCGTATATCTTTCTTGAATATGAATCAAACAAATAAAGACGTTTGTTATAGTTTTGATGAAAGTTATCATACATAAGTTCAAGGATTTGTACCTTTTGCTCTTTTGTATAAAAATTACCTATCTGCGAAAAACAAAAATTTAAAAGGCATTTTATACTATACCACTCTGTTGTTTCAAAAGAGTATGAAAGCATCCTAGAGGTTCTCTCTTTTTTAAAGCTCTCTATTTCAGAACTACTTTTTGTTCTATACACTCTTGGGACAGTAGTATCTCTATACATTGGTCCTGGAAACTGAGGATGAATGACAAATCTCTCTTTATCTTCAAGCTCAAGTATATATTTCAAACCACCTAAATAGCCTTCATCAATGATTTTAACTTCTTCTTTTGGTACTTGAGACAGTAACTCTAAAAAATCATCATTTTGACAATCTTCACTCCAAATAGTTGTAGGGTATCTAAAAAAAGACGAGATTTTTTCTAACACTTCACTGCTTGGTTCTTTATCTACAATCTTATCTATCCAAGAAGTTACTGTACGTCTATCTTTACCTATGATTTTTGCAAATTTTGATATGCTTAGTTCTGAGCGTTTATATATCTCAATAATTTTTTCTATAGTTTTCATGTTCTTATTGTACAGTTTTTGTACAAAAAAAACAAATTGTACAAAAATCGTAACTATAATATCACTTTTGTACCATCATATTTTCTTCTCATAAAGTATAATATATACAATAATATGAAGGAGATTTAATGAGTGCAATATATGATAAAGTTTATGCAGAGTCTATAAAAGACCCTGAGAAGTTTTGGGCAGAGGCTGCTACTAAAGTTCACTGGTATCACCAATGGGATAAAGTTTTAGATGTGGTAGATGGACACTACAGATGGTTCGTTGGTGGCTGTATGAACACTTGTTATAATGCTTTGGATTTACATGTAGACCATGGACGTGGCGATCAAGCTGCTCTTATCTATGACTCTCCTGTAACTGATACTAAAAAAACTTATACATATAGAGAACTTCGTGACAGAGTTGCTAAAACTGCAGGTATGCTTGTAAACAAGGGTGTAAATAAAGGTGATAGAGTTGTTATCTATATGCCAATGATTCCTGAAGCTGTTATTGCTATGCTTGCTTGTGCAAGAATTGGTGCGATTCACTCTGTTGTTTTTGGTGGATTTGCTGCACATGAGCTTGCAACTCGTATTGAAGATGCAAAACCAAGAGTTATCATGACCGCAAGTTGTGGTATAGAAGTAAGTCGTGTGATTCACTATAAACCACTACTTGATGAAGCTATCAAAAAATCAAGCCATAAACCTACAACATGTTTTGTATATCAAAGACCACAAGAAAGAGCAAATATGCTCCCTTGGAGAGATGTTGATTGGGCAGAAGAAGAGGAAAAAACAAATCCTGTTGATTGTGTTCCTGTAGATGCTATTGATCCACTTTATATACTTTATACTTCAGGAACAACCGGAAAACCAAAAGGTGTTATAAGAAGTAACGGTGGACACTCAGTTGCAATGAAATGGTCAATGGACAATGTATATAACGCAAAACCAGGTGATGTGTTCTGGGCTGCTAGTGATGTTGGTTGGGTTGTTGGACACTCTTATATAGTATATGCTCCATTAATGAACGGTTGTACTACAGTAGTTTATGAAGGAAAACCAGTTCGTACACCAAATCCTGGTGCATTTTGGAGAGCTTGTGAAGAGTACAAAGTAAACGTGCTATTCTCAGCACCAACTGCTTTTAGAGCTATCAGAAAAGAAGATCCTGAAGGAAAATGGGCTAAAAAATATGATTTGAGTAGTTTAAAGAACATATTTATGGCGGGAGAGAGATGGGACTCCCCTACTCTAGAATGGACTCAAAAAATAACAGGAAAAGATGTTATAGATCATTGGTGGCAAACAGAAACAGGTTGGGCAATTGCAGCTAATCCAATAGGACTAGATCCGATGAAAATAAAAGCAGGAAGTCCAACAAAACCAATGCCAGGATTTAACTTACAAGTTCTTGACGAAGATGGAAAACAGTGTAAGGCTGGAAAACTAGGAAATCTTGTTATAAAACTCCCTCTTCCACCAAGTTGTTTAATGGGAATTTGGGAAGATGATATACGTTATAAACGTTCATATCTTAACTTTTACGATGGATACTACCTTACAGGAGATTCTGGTTATATAGATAAAAATGGTTATGTTTGGGTTATGGGACGTATGGATGGTGTTATCAACGTAGCAGGTCATCGTCTTTCTACTGGTGAGATGGAAGAGATAGTTGCGAAACATCCAGACGTTGCAGAGTGTGCTGTTATAGGAGTGGATGATGAACTAAAAGGTGAAGTTCCTATGGGCTTTGTAGTTCTTAAAGAAGGAATTGAGCGAGATCCAAGATCACTTGCAGATGGCATAATTCAACTTGTACGTGATGAGATTGGAGCCGTTGCAAGTTTTAGAATTGCTACAGTGGTAAATAGACTACCAAAAACAAGAAGTGGGAAGATACTAAGAGGTACTATGAGAAGTATGGCTGACGGTAAAGAGTGGAATATTCCGTCAACAATAGAAGATGAAAGTGTATTACCAGAGATACAAGAGTCTATAAAAGCTCTTGGTTACCCAAAAAAGAAGGAATTAAAATGATATACAGTGCAGGTAAAAAATTCAAAGAATCATTAAAAGAGCAAAGTCCTTTACAGATACTAGGCGTTATAAATGCTTATAGTGCTATTCAAGCGGAGCGTGCTGGAGCAAAAGCACTTTATCTTTCAGGTGCTGGTGTTGCAAATGCTAGTTATGGTTTACCAGATCTTGGTATGACTATGCTTGAAGATGTTTGTATAGATATAAGGCGTATTACAGGGCGTTGTGACCTTCCTCTTTTAGTTGATGCCGATACTGGTTGGGGTGGAGCTTTTAATATTGCTCGTACTGTAAGAGAAATGACAAAAGCGGGAGCTGCAGGGTGTCATATAGAAGACCAAGTTGCACAAAAAAGATGTGGCCATAGACCAAATAAAGAGTTGGTAAGTATAGAAGAGATGAGCGATAGAATTCGTGCAGCAGTTGATGCAAAAACCGACCCTGATTTTGTAATAATGGCAAGAACTGACGCACATGCAAGTGAAGGTCAAGAAGAAGCTTTAAAAAGAGCACAAGCATATGTTGATGCAGGAGCTGACATGATATTTGCTGAAGCGATACATACACTTAAAGAGTATGAAGACTTTACTAATGTTATAAAAGTACCAGTTTTAGCTAACATAACTGAATTTGGAGCAACTCCTATGTTTACAGTTGAAGAATTAGCAAGTGTTGGTATAAGTATGGTTCTTTATCCACTTTCAGGCTTTCGTGCTATGAACAAAGCTGCTTTAACTGTTTTTGAGTCTATTTTAAATGAAGGAACACAAAGTAGTACACTTGACATTATGCAAACAAGAATGGAACTATATGACATGCTTGATTATCACTCATATGAGGATAAACTTGATGCACTTTTTTCTAAAAACAAATAAGGAAGGATAGATTATGAGTACAGAAAAAACAGGATTTAAACCTAAAAAATCAGTTGCCTTATCAGGCACAGCTGCAGGTAATACTGCAATTTGTACTGTAGGTCTTACAGGAAATGATTTACACTATCGTGGTTATGATATTTTAGAATTTGCTACACAAGCTGAGTTTGAAGAGATTGCTTATCTGATAGTGCATGAAAAACTACCAAACAAAGCAGAATTAAGTGCATATAAAACAAAACTAAAGTCTTATAGAAATATACCTAGTGCAGTAAAAACGGTACTAGAACAACTTCCAAAATCAACTCATCCTATGGATGTAATGAGAACTGGTTGTTCTGCTTTGGGTTGTATTGAGCCTGAGGATGAAAGCCATCCAAAAGATAAGGCACAAGATATAGTTGATAGACTAATCGCATCTTTTGGTTCAATTTTATTGTATTGGTATCACTATACACACAATAATAAAAAGATAGAGTTACAAACAGATGATGATACTATAGCAGAACACTTTTTACATCTGCTTCATGGACAAAAACCAAAAGAATCATGGGTTAGAGCTATGCATATATCTTTGATACTTTATGCTGAACACGAGTTCAATGCTTCAACTTTTACTGGTCGTGTAATTGCTGGGACTAGTTCAGATATGCACTCTGCAATCACTGGTGCGATTGGGGCGCTTAGAGGACCAAAACACGGTGGAGCTAATGAAGCTGCATTTAGAATTCAAGAACGTTATAGTTCAGCTGATGAAGCTGAAAAAGATATAAAAGAGCGTATGGCTAAAAAAGAGATTATCATAGGTTTTGGTCATCCAGTATATACTACTAGTGATCCAAGAAATGTTGTTATAAAAAAAGTTGCAAAAGAGCTTTCAGATGAAAACAATGACACACTTATGTATGATGTTGCTGAGCGTATTGAGTCAGTTATGTGGGAATCTAAAAAAATGTTTCCAAACTTAGACTGGTTTTCAGCTGCATCATATAACCAAATGGGAGTACCAACTGATATGTTTACACCTTTGTTTGTTATCTCACGAACTACAGGCTGGGGAGCACATGTAATTGAGCAACGTGAAGACGGTAAAATCATTCGCCCTTCTGCACAGTATATTGGACCTCATGATTTAAAGTTTACTCTACTTGATAAAAGATAATATCATGACAAATGAAAAATATCTTAAAAATTTAGAAGGTTTTGATACAAAATACTATGATATAAAAGAAGCAGTTGATGGGATTGCTTCTGGTTCATTTGAAAAAATGAATTATACATCACGTGTGCTTGCAGAAAACCTTATCAGAAAGTGTCCAAGTGAAGACTTAAAAGACTCACTTATTCAACTTATAGAAAAAAGGACAGACAAAGATTTTCCTTGGTATCCAAGTCGTGTTATATGTCATGATATCTTAGGATTAACTGCTTTTGTTGATTTAGCTGGTCTAAGAGAAGCAATAGCTAAAGAAGGTGGCGACCCACAGAAAGTTAACCCTGTTGTACCAACTCAACTTATTGTTGATCACTCGTTAGCAGTAGAGTGTGGTGGATACGATCCTAATGCATTTCAAAAAAACAGAGATATAGAAGATAGAAGAAATGCAGATAGATTTCACTTTATTAACTGGACAAAAGAAGCATTTGATAATGTAGATGTTATCCCTCCAGGTAATGGAATCATGCATCAAATCAACTTAGAAAAGATGTCTCCGGTTATTCATAATGTAAATGGAATTGCAAGTCCTGATACTCTAGTAGGAACTGATAGCCATACTCCTCACGTAGATGCACTTGGTGTAATAGCTGTTGGAGTTGGTGGCTTGGAAGCTGAAAATGTAATGCTTGGAAATCCTTCATATATGAGAGTTCCTGAAATTATTGGTGTAAATATTACTGGCAAACGAGCTGAGGGAATAACTGCTACTGATATTGCATTAGCAATGACTAGTTTTCTAAGAGAAAACAATGTTATTTCAGCATACTTAGAATTCTATGGAGATGGTATAAAATATCTAAATCTAGGTGATCGTGCTACAATCTCTAATATGACTCCAGAGTATGGTGCAAGTGCTGGTATGTTTGCTATAGATGAGCAAACGATTGATTATTTAAAAGTAACTGGACGTGATAGTGAGCAGGTTAAGCTTGTTGAAGCCTATGCTAAAGCAAATGGCTTATGGGCTGATGCATTTGAAAAAGCAACGTACGCTAGAACTTTAACATTTGATTTATCTGCTGTTACAAGAAGTCTAGCAGGACCTTCAAAACCACATAAACTAGTACCTACTTCTACACTAAAAGATGAAGGAATTACAAAAGAGTGGGCACAAGATGGAGATAAAATTCCTGATGGTGGTATCTTGATAGCTGCTATAACATCTTGTACAAACACTTCAAATCCAAGAAACGTGATTGCTGCTGGTTTAGTTGCTAAGAAGGCAAATGAGCTTGGGCTTACAAGAAAACCATGGGTTAAATCTTCATTAGCTCCAGGATCTAAAGTGGCTGAACTTTATCTAAAAGAGGCTGGTTTACTTCCTGAGTTAGAAAAACTAGGCTTTGGTATAGTGGGTTTTGCATGTACTACATGTAACGGTATGAGTGGAGCACTTGACCCTGCTATACAAAAAGAAGTTGTAGATAATGACATATACTCAACTGCTGTTCTCTCAGGAAACAGAAACTTTGATGGTAGAATTCATCCATATGTAAAAGAGGCATTCTTAGCTTCTCCTCCACTTGTTATCGCTTATGCATTAGCTGGAACTATAAGATTTGATATAGAAAAAGACTCTTTAGGAACAGATAAAGATGGTAATCCTATCACATTAAAAGATTTATGGCCAAGTGATGCCCAGATTGATGCGATTGAGAAAAGTTCAGTTAAACCTGAGATGTTTGAAGAGATATATGAGCCTATGTTTGCTCGTGGTGGACTTAGTGACTTTAAAGTAGACCCTTTTTATAATTGGAATACCAAATCAACGTATATAAACAAACCTCCTTATTGGGAAGATGAATATATGAGTATGCCTGAACTTAAAGGCATGAGACCACTTGGAGTTTTTCCTGATAATATCACAACGGATCACTTGTCTCCTTCAAATGCAATCTTGCCTTCAAGTGCATCTGGTGAGTACTGTATATCTAAAGGTCTTCCTATTGAAGATTTAAACTCATATGCAACTCATAGAGGAGATCATCACACTGCAAGTCGTGCAACTCTAGCTAACCCTAAGCTGTTTAATGAGATGGTAAAAGATAAAGAGGGTAATGTTAAACAAGGCTCTTTAACTAAGATAATGCCTGAGGGTAAAGAATCAAGAATGTGGGAAGCAATTGAGACTTATACGAATAGAAAACAACCTCTTATCATTATAGCTGGTACTAACTATGGACAGGGAAGTTCACGTGATTGGGCAGCAAAAGGTGTACGTTTAGCTGGTGTTGAAGTTTTAATAGCTGAATCTATTGAGAGAATTCACAGAACAAATCTAGTCGGTATGGGTGTTTTACCTCTTCAATTTAAAGATGGAGAAACAAGAAATACTTATGCTATAGATGGAACTGAGACTTTTGATATCGTTGGAAACATCACTCCAAGAACTGATTTAACAGTAATCATGAGCCGTGAAAATGGTGAAAAAGTAGAATTTAGTGTTACCTGTAGACTAGATACGAGTGCAGAAGTTGAAGTTTACAAGGCAGGTGGAATTTTACAAAAATTTGCTAAAGATGCAATAGCAAATAAATAATCTATAAAAGAGGGTTAGATAGCCCTCTTCTTCTTTCAAGGATAAACTATGTCATACAAACCACAATTTAAAGTAAAAGCAACCTATATGAGAGGTGGTACTTCAAAAGGTA
>CBDLTN010000068.1:0-12390 GCA_965306065.1 uncultured Sulfurospirillum sp.
TATTAAATTCAGAGTTAATACACTTTATGGAACTAAAGAAATTTTACCAAACCCAAGAGTAAAGTTAAAATTATCAGATGAGTTACTAATACAAAATATTTGTGATAAATTACATCTGGATGGAATTGATTTTATATATAGAGTTAATACAGAAAACTCTACATGTAAATATACACTTAAAGTAGATGGTTCATTTGTAAAACTTCCTCAGATAGAAGTTTGTGTGCTAGAAAATGGAGAGATTCTTATCTTAAATGGTGATGGATATAGTGCTCCTTCAGTTAAAAGTAATATAAAAAAATTCGATGCTAATGCACATGCGCAATTTGCTTCAATAATGCAAGAGCATAATCTTTTTAATGATAAAGTTGGTTGTTTTTATATGAGTAAAACAAATGATGATATGTTAATGCACCTTTCAGAAAAAACTGGAATGCTTGATTTAATTAAGTTTCCTGTTATTAAAGATATAGCTAAGATATTTGAAATAATAGAAACATCAGAAACTGGTGCTAAACTTGTTAAAAACTATAAAGAAAATTTTCCACAAATTTATAAAAATGCTATGTCTTGTAAAATCTCAGAAGATGCATCAAATAGTATTTATACTATTTGGGGTATAGCAGCGGTTATACTTGGGATTAGCGATAATATAAAAGATGGAAGTAAAAAAGTAATTGAAAATGCAGAAGATTTTGGTGGAAAAAAAGGTCCAAGAGTTGATTATCTATTAGTAGATCAAGAGTCAATTAAATCAGATTTTGACATGATAAGACTTATAAGAAGTACAATGAGTTTTAAATTAGCTGGAACAGATGATATAACATTGAGTTTTGGTATGATGGAAGCTTTAGCTTACTTTTTATCTGATACTGCAGATTCGTTTAAAGAGAATCTATCAAGTGAAAAAACATTACTTTGTGGCTCTATGCTAGGAGTAAGAAAATTTGCTGAAATAACTTGTAAAAACATAGCAGCTAGTTCAAAAATATGTTTAAACAAAGAATTACCGATTGACAATTAAGCATTATAAATATAGTATTGAAGGTATAGTTCAAGGGGTTGGTTTTCGACCTTTTGTCTATACACTAGCATTAAAATATTCTTTAAAAGGTTTTGTATTAAATGATTCTATGGGAGTAAAAATCTCATTAGAGGGTAGAATTTCAGATATAAAAAATTTTGAAAAAGACTTGTATGATAAATTACCTCCATTAGCTAGAATAGACAACTTAGAAAAAACATCATCTGTTCTTAAAAATTTCAATAATTTTGAAATAACCAAAAGTAAAAATGATAATGCAAAGCACTCTTTAGTTTCTCCTGATTTTGCAATGTGCGATGAATGTTTGAATGAAATGAGAGAAAAAAATAATAGAAGGTATAATTATTTCTTTACAAATTGTACTAATTGTGGACCAAGATATTCTATTATTAAAACGGTTCCTTATGACAGACCAAATACTTCAATGCAGCCATTTGTGATGTGCAAAGAGTGTCAAGAGGAGTATGACAATCCAACAGACAGAAGATATCATGCTCAGCCTATTAGTTGTGAAAAGTGCGGACCAACTTTAAGTTTAAAAGATATGCAAGGTAATGTTATATCAACTAATTTAGATGCTATCAAGGGTTTGGCAGATTTTATTAAAAAAGGTCATATTGTTGCTATGAAGGGCATGGGTGGTTTTCATCTCATGTGTGATGCAACTAATAATAGTACTATAAAAAATCTAAGAAAAAAAAAGAATAGACCTTCAAAACCATTTGCTGTTATGATGAAATCAATTGAAGATGTAGAGTCTTCATGTATATTAAGTCAAAGTGAAAAGAGTAGGGTACTCTCAAATGAAAGACCAATAGTTCTTTTAAAAACAAAAAAGAACAACATAAGTTCATTGGTTGCTCCTTATATCGATAGATTAGGAGTTTTTCTTGCATATACCCCTTTACATGTAAAGCTTTTAGATTTTTTAGAAAATCCAATTGTAGCTACAAGTGCAAATCGATCGGGTGAGCCTATAGTAACCAATGAAGATGATTTAAGGGATAAGCTTGATGGAGTTATTGAGTATTATCTTGATTATAATCGAGAGATTATTAATAGTAGTGATGATAGTGTTTTACAGATAATAGACAATAAAGACTTAATTATGAGAGCATCTAGAGGAATCACTCCTTTATCAGTTAAAGTTAAAACAAATGAAAAAAGAAAAATTTTAGCAGTAGGAGCTCATCAAAAAAATGCAATAGCGATATTTTTAAATAATCAAGTGATTTTGAGTCCTTATATAGGAGATTTAGATAATATTGCAACAGTTGAAGCTTTTTATAAAACACTAAAAACTTTTAAAGAGTTTTATGATTTTGAACCAGACTTGATAGTTTGTGATAAACACCCGCTTTATGAGAGTACAAAATGGGCAAAATCACAAAACTTGCCTGTCGTAGAAGTCCAGCACCATTATGCACATATATTGAGTACTATGTTTGAACATGATATAAATGAAAAAGTATTAGGTATTGCATGGGACGGAACTGGTTATGGCGATGATGGGACTATTTGGGGTGGAGAGTTTTTTGTATGTGATAGAAGTAATTATGAAAGAGTAGCTTATTTTGAACCATTTTTACTTTTAGGCTCGGATGCAAGCATTAAGGATATAAGACGTATAGTCCTATCTATAATACTAGACTGTGAAGAAGATACAGTATATAAAGAGTTTTTATCCAGCTTTAAAACAAGTGAATTAAATCTATTAAAGCAGATGCATAAAAAAGAGTTAAACTCTCCAAAATGTTCTGCAGTAGGTCGACTTTTTGATATGGTTGCAGTTCTTGCAGGAGTTTGTGATAGAGTTAGTTATGATGGAGAAAGTGGACTCATATTAGAATCAATGTATGATAAAAATATAAATGAATCATACAATATTTACCTAGATGGGGAAGTAATAAAATACAAACATATTATTAAAGAGATGATAAAAGATAAAGAGCCAGCTTTGATTGCTTCAAAGTTTATTAATTCTTTAGTTGATATAGTTTGTGATGTATCTGATAATTACTCGTACAAAACCCTTTTAAGTGGAGGGGTATTTCAAAATAGGACGATTTTAGAAAAAATATTAAAAAGAAGAAATAATACGGTTTTTCAAAGTAAATTACCTATTAATGATGGTTCTATAGCAATTGGGCAACTTGCAAACATACTTTCATAATATAATTAATATTTTCTCTTACTTGTATTTAAGCTAAATAGTATTAAACTTGTAACGTGGAAATAATAACAAAGGATTAGCGATGGATAATAACGTTATAAGGTTTAGTGTTTCACTACCTGAAAAACTGTTAGTAGAATTAGATAAAAAGGTTAACGAGCAAGGTTATGCTTCAAGAAGCGAATATACTCGTGATTTAATTCGTGAGAGAATTGTAAAGGATAGTTGGAAAGAAGACAATACAGAAGTTATTGGCGTATTAACTATGATCTATACTCATCATCAAAATGATTTAGTAGATAGAATCTTAACAATTCAACATGATGCAAAAATAAAAATTATGTGTAATACACATGTTCATGTGGACCATGACAACTGTTTAGAAACTATAATGATCCAAGGTGCGGTTAGCGAGATAAAAGATTTTTCACAAAAAATCGGCGGATTAAAAGGTGTGAAATTTTCAAAACTTGTAGAAGCTGCGATACCTGCATCATAAATAAAAAATGAGTCGTTACAATATATAACGGCTTATTTTTCTATCCAAAGTTTCCATAGAATTTTTTTTTGCTCCTCTTTGTTATGATTAAATTTAAACTCATATTCTTTCAAATAATAGATGAAATTTTCTCTTGAAATTCCTTTAAAATGAAGAAGTTTATCTTCTAAATATATCCAAAATCTTATAAGTAGACTATCAAATTTTTCATAATGTACTATTTTATACCTGTTTAGGTATTTGGCGTATTCTTTCATATATGTAATCTTGACGTTACCTAGTGCATTTTTAAGATGTGAAAATTGATCTGGAAGTAAAAGAGTATAAACCTTAGCATTATAAACCATACCTAGTATACCAACAGCCTCAAATAAATACTTAACTTTGCCACGCTTATTTTGTGGTAAAAAATAATATTCATCATATTCACTAAACTCAGTTCTATTTTTTTTGTATAATTTTTCTACATGTAAGAGTAAAAGTTTCCTAAAGTCCATATAACGGTCTTTAACACTTTTATAATTTACATGTAAAATTTTTGCACATTCATTTGCACTCATGTTATCACAAAAACAATCCATGATTTCAATATCTTTTTTTAATTTTATTAAACTAAATTTTCGTTTACATGTAGAACACTTTAATGATGTTTTCGTAACAACATATAGATACCTACTTCCACAAAATGGACATATTTCTTTTTTCATACTTTATTTTTCCCAAAAGTAACTAAGAAAGAGCTTTTTTTACTATATTTTTACATTAATTGTGTATAATTATTGAAAATCTTACTTTAGAATAAATATTTTAGTTTAACTAAAGAAATACAGAAGGAATAAATATGTGTAAAGATTGCGGATGTACAATAGCACCTCATACTCACAGCCATAGCCATGACCACGGACATAGTCACTCTCACGAGCAACACCCAAATCCTCAATTAAATGATCCAAAAACAATAGAAGTTATTACTAAGATACTTGATGTAAACGATACTCAAGCAGCTCATAATAGAGAACACTTTGAAAAGCATGGAGCATTAGCAGTAAATCTTATGAGTAGCCCTGGAAGTGGAAAAACTACACTTCTTGAAGCAACTATAGATCATGGAGAAATCAAATTAGGTGTTATAGAGGGTGATCTTGAAACCAACCAAGATGCAGACAGAATAAAAGCTAAAGGAGCTCCTGCTCATCAAATAGCAACAGGGCAAGCGTGTCATTTAGATGCTCATATGGTTCATGAAGGTTTACACCATATGCCTATAGATGGTCTTGATGTAGTATTTGTAGAGAATGTTGGAAATCTAGTTTGTCCAGCTTCATATGATGTTGGAACACATTTCAATGTTGTTCTTCTTTCTGTTCCAGAAGGAGATGATAAACCAGCGAAATACCCAGTTATGTTTAGAACTGCTGATGTTCTTCTTATAACTAAATGTGATTTACTTCCTCATTTTGATTTTGATATTCAAAAAGCTATTAAAGAAACAAGAAAACTAAATCCAAAATGTGATGTTATAGAGATAGATAGTAAAAGTGGTAAGGGAATTGACAAGTGGGTTAATTACCTTAAGATGAAAAAAGAATTAAGATAAGGAAACTATATGTGTCTTTCAATACCGTCAAAAGTAGTAGCAATAGATGAAAATAATATGGCAACGGTTGATACGATGGGAGTTAAACGTCAAGTAACTCTTGATCTTATTGGTGAGCCAGTAGAAGTTGGTGAGTATGTTCTTATCCACGTTGGTTTTGCAATGAACAAGATAAGTGTAGAAGAAGCATTAGAGAGTTTACGGATATATGAAGAGATAATTGATCAGATGAATAGCAATGAAATTGATCCTCTCGCAGGAGATATGAATTATGCAAGAACAACCTGATCTGTTTAAGGTTTTTCGTAATCCTGATCATATAAAAGCCTTAGCAAAGTTAATAAAAAAAGAGTCAAAAACTAAAATTAGAGTTATGGAAGTATGTGGTGGACATACACATACGATTATGAAGTATGGTATACCTCAAATACTTCCAGATACGATAGAGTTTGTCCATGGACCAGGTTGTCCAGTGTGCATTATGCCAAAAGAGAGAATAGATCATGCATATATACTCTCTCAGCAACCTGATGTAATAATGGTTACTTTAGGGGATATGATTAAAGTTCCGGGAAGTCACGGTAGCCTTCAAGACGCAAGAAGTAAGGGAGCAGACGTTAGGTTTGTATATTCTCCTCTTGATGTAATTAAAATAGCAAATGAAAATCCTGATAAAAGAGTGATTTTCTTTGCAATAGGATTTGAAACTACAACTCCTATGAGTGCAGCATTAATTGACCAAGTAGTAAAACTTGGACTTAAAAATGTAGCTTTTCATATCAATCATGTTACTGTTCCTGAAGTAATGCAAGAGTTATTGGAGAGTAGAGACGAACATATTGACAGTTATAATAACAGAATAGACGCTTTTATAGGACCAAGCCATGTAAGTGTAATAACTGGTTCAAAAGTGTATGAAAAATTTCCAAAAGAGTATAAAAGACCTGTAGTAGTAACTGGCTTTGAGCCTATTGATGTTATGGAAGGTATTTTGATGATAGTTCGTCAAGTCAATGAAAAACGAGCTGATTTGGAAAACCAATATAAAAGAAGTGTATCTTATGATGGTAATACAACTGCACAAGCTCTAATAAACAAATATTTTGACCAAAAAGATCTTTTTAAATGGAGAGGCTTAGGCAATATACCAAAAAGTGGGTTGAAGCTAAGAGATGAGTATGCCAATATAGATGCTGAAAAAATATATAAAGATGTTCTACCAAAAGAAGAGATTGAAGACCACAAACTATGTATCTGTGGCGATATCTTAAGAGGTATGGCCAAACCAACTGAGTGTCAAGTTTTTGGAACAGCATGTAAACCAAGCAAACCTATAGGAAGTTGTATGGTATCTAGCGAAGGAGCATGTGCTGCGTATTATAAATATGGTGGAGTATTAAGATGAAAAATATAACTTTAGCGCATGGTAACGGTGGTGAAGAAAATAATGAATTGATTGAAGGTGTATTTTATAAACATCTAAAAAATGACTATCTTAAGAAAAGTGAAGATGCTGCTTTAATAGAAGGTGGAAGACTTGCTTTTACAACGGATAGCTTTACAATAAGTCCGCTTTTCTTTAGTGGAGGAGATATAGGAAAACTTTCTATTTGTGGGACTTGTAATGACCTTGCTATGATGGGTGCAGCTCCTAAGTATGTGACTCTTGCGATGATGATAGAAGAGGGGTTTGAGATGAAAACCCTTGATAAAATTGTAAGAAGCATTAAAAAAGAGCTTGAGATTTGTGGTGCAGTTGTTGTTGCTGGTGATACTAAAGTAGTACCAAAAGGTAGTGTAGATAAGCTTTTTATCAATACTAGTGGTGTTGGTGTAGTAGAGCTTGATGGAATAAGTGCAAGCAACTTAAGTCTTGGAGATTCTATAGTTGTTTCTCGTGATATTGGGCGTCATGGAGCTGCGATATATGCAAATCGTGAGGGAATTGATATAGAGAGTACTTTAGAGAGTGATTGTGCTTCTTTATGGCCTATGGTAAAAGCACTTAAAGATGCTGGAATAAAACCAAAAGAGATAAGAGATGCTACTCGTGGTGGACTTGCTGCAGTTTTAAATGAGTGGGCAAAAGCAAGTGATGTTTGTATAGAAGTAGAAGAAGCATTAATTCCTATAGCTGAGGAAGTAAAGGGAATTTGTGAGCTTTTAGGATTTGAACCGACTGCTTTGGCAAATGAAGGTACTTTTGTGCTAGCACTTGATCCAAAAGATGAAAAAAAAGCTATAGAAATTCTAAAAACATTCGAACAAAATGAACAGTGTTCAATGATTGGAAAAGTTACCAATGAGTATAAACAAAAAGTAACTATGAGAAGTGAATGGGATACAAAAAGATTTTTAGATATGCCAACAGGTGAATTACTTCCAAGGATTTGTTAATTGCGGATTTTACTTTTAGTCTCGGCTTTTAACTCACTAACACAACGTGTTTACTGTCTTTTAAGAGAAAGTGGATATAGAGTTAGTGTCCAGTTTAGTATTGATGATGAGTCTATGCAAAATGGAGTTAAAGAGTTTAAGCCAGAGATTATTATAAGTCCTTATCTTATAAAAAAAGTTCCAAAGAGTATTTGGAGTAAAATTCCAGTTATAGTGATCCATCCTGGACCATTAGGAGACAGAGGAGCTAGTTCTCTTGATTGGGCAGTTTTTAAAGATGAGAAGAGTTGGGGAGTAACTGCTCTTCAAGCAAATGACGAGATGGATGCTGGAGATATTTGGGCAACTAGAAACTTTAAAATAAGAAAATCAAGCAAAGCTTCTCATTACAGAAAAGAGGTTAGTAATATAGCTTTGTCTTTGATAGAAGAGGTTTTAGAGAAGTTTAAAGATGAAAATTTTCTGCCAAGTCCACAAGAAAACCTACAAGATATACATAATTCTCTAACACAAGAAGTTAGGTATATTGACTGGAAAAAAGACAAAGTTGTTGATATCATAAGAAAAATTAATGCTTCAGACTCTCATCCTGGTGTAAAAGATCAGATTTTAGGAGTTGATTGTTATCTTTATGGTGTTCATAAAGAAACTATTTTAAAAGGAAAACCAAAAGAGATATTAGCTAAAAGAGATGGTTCAATCTGTTTGGGTTGTATTGATGGGGCTGTTTGGATTAGTCATCTAAAAGAGCCAAATAGGTTTAAACTTCCAGCTACTTATGTTTTAAAAGAGAAACTAAGAGGAGTCAAAGAGATAAGAATTCCTCTTTATGTAAAACCAGATTTAGAGACCTTTAAAGAGATAACTTTTGAGAAAAAAGGACGAGTTGGGTTTCTTGGATTTGATTTTTACAATGGAGCAATGAGTTCAGAACAGTGTATAAGACTCAAGTATGCAATAGAAACTTTAAGTGAAGAGGTTGATATCTTAGTTTTAAAAGGTGGAGAAAACTTCTTTTCGAATGGTATTCATTTGAGCATATTAGAAGATAGTAAAAAACAGGGTGAAGATGGTTGGAGTAATATAAATGCCATGAATAATCTTGTAAAAACTATACTTTTTAGTGATAAGGTTACAGTAGCTTCATTTGGTGCAAATGCCGGAGCAGGTGGAGTCTTTTTAGGTTTGGCTTGTGATTTTGTTGTAGCTAGAGAGAGTATAGTTCTAAATCCTCACTATAAAACTATTGGGCTTAGTGGAAGTGAGTATCATAGCTATACATTTGTTAAAAGAGTAGGAAAAGAGTTAGCAATTAAGATTCTAGATGATGCTTTACCAATAGGAACAAAGTATGCAAAAGAGATCTCTATGATAGATAATATTTTGCCAAATGTTGGTTATGAAAAGAAGTTAAAAGAGTTTTGTGAAAAACTTTTTAATAATGAAGATGACTATTATGATTTTTTGGATGAAAAAAGTGATAGATTGGAAAAAGATGAAAGATTAATACATAGTTGTCAAGAAAATGAGCTCAAAAAAATGCACCCAGAATTTTGGATTAGTACAAGTGAGTTTCATAAATTAAGAGCAGATTTTATTTATAAAGTGTGCCCAATAAAAACACCAGAAAGATTAATAAATAAGGATATAAAAAAATGCACGAATTTTCAATAGTAAGTTCACTTTTAAATATGTGTGAAAAAAATGCAGAACAAAATAAAGCAAAAAAAGTTACAAAAGTAGAAGTAAAGATAGGAAAACTAAGTGGTGTTGAACCTCATCTTTTAGAAACTGCTTTTGATACATTTAAAGAAAAAACTATATGTCATGATGCAGAGTTTTTGATGCATATTCAAGATTTGGTTGTAGGATGTAGAAAATGTGATGAAGAGAGCGTACTAGAACAAAATACTTTTGTATGCCCAAAATGTGGCGGTGATGTAGAAGTTCTTGATGGTGAAGAGATGTATCTTATGCGTTTGGAGATGGAATAAAAGTTATTAGTAAAGATATAATTAAGTGGTTTATTGTTATAGTCTTACTATAAGGAAATAAAATGTTCCCATATGGTTTCGTATTTTTCAACCTAACTTTTTGTGTTTTAATTTTTATTCATCAATTAATTTTAGGCTATGAGGATATAAGCAGTATACCTTCTATAGCAATTGGTTTATTAATCATGGGTATATTAATTAATTTAGGGATACGAAATTATAAGAAAAAAATAAATACTGTTTTTGAAAAAGTGCTAGCAATTGCAATTAATATTGGAGTTTTACCAATTTTATTTGTAAATGTTTATTCTTCTAAATTTCTTATTTATAATGAATATATGAATGAAGAGGGTATGATTTTTGTTATTCCTCTTATATATACACCAATGTTGTCTATGTCATCTTTTATATTATTGTATCCGTACTTTTGGTTAAGAAGTCTTTAAATCAAATCTATATTGCTTTAGATTGTTGTTCCCTTAATTTGTCTTTTTTACTTTTTCTTTTGCCTTTTATTGGTGCTTTTCCTTTTATTGATTTTGGAACATCACCAACTAACTCAAAACCTTCTATTTGCTCTTTGTTTAAAGATATATCACATCGTTTTTCTATGAGTTTATAATGAGCGGCATCTTCATGTCCTATAAATGTTATAGCATCACCAAACTTACCTGCACGTGCAGTACGTCCTATGCGGTGTATATAATCAGCAGGAGCACGAGGTAAGTCAAAATTTACTACACAGTCTATATCATCTACATCAAGTCCACGAGCTGCAATGTCAGTAGAAAATAAAACTTGGATTTTTTTATCTTTAAAATCTTCTAGTGTATATATACGTTCTTCTTGTTCTAAGCCTCCATGAAATGACTCTGCTTCAATACCATGTTTTCTAAACTTCTGTGCTATATTGTCAGTGGCTCTTTTTGTAGACATAAAAACCAAAACAAGCTTCCATTTGTGTGTTTTTATAAGATGCCTTAAAAGTGGTCCTCTATTTTTATGATTTACTTCAATGACTCTTTGGTTAATATTTTCTACTGTAGGAGTTTCATCTTCAATCTCTACTTTTGTTGGATTTTTAGTTATTTTAGAAGCAATTTGAAGCATTTTTTTAGGGTAAGTAGCTGAAAAAAGTAGGTTTTGACGCTTTGTTGGTAACTCTTTTAGGATTAATTCAAGTTCTTGAGAAAAACCAAGATCAAGCATCTTGTCTGCTTCATCAAGTACAAAAAATTCTAGTTTGGAAAGGTTCATCTGTTTTTTACTGAAAATATCAAGAAGTCTACCAGAAGTTGCAACGACGATATCACAGCCTTGTTGGATATCATAAAGTTGATCTCCAATACTCTGCCCACCAATAATACTAACTACTTGTAGTTTTTTAGATAAAAACTCACTAAAAGTTCTAAAAGCATCAGCTACTTGTAAAGTCAATTCTCTTGTAGGCGTTATGACTAATACTCTAATTTTTGCTTTTCCTTCTCTCTCATCTTGTCCAAGTTTTTCCAAGATAGGTAAAACAAAACTTGCTGTTTTTCCACTACCTGTTTGTGCTCTTGCCATAATATCGTTGTGTTCTAATACAAGGGGTATTACTTTTTCTTGAATTGGAGTTGGTTTTGAAAAACTATTTTTTTCTAAAGCTTGTTCTATGTTTTTTGAAAGTTTAAATTGTAAAAATGACATTTTGTTTCTTTATAAGGAAGTTATTTTAGTATATCAGATTTTGATTTAACTTGCCGTTAAAAATCAAATGAGTACCTAAAATAGTATGTATTTGAAAGCTCGCCAAATTCACTATCATTTGGACCATTATATATCATAGCACCTAGTGTAAAAGAATTAAAATCATTAAGAGTGTAAGTTATAGTAGGAGATATATAACGTGAATGTTTATCATCAAAACTTTCTATGAAAATGAGTGAACCATTTATGATTAGGTTAAAAGAGTAATTAAGAGTTACTCCTAGATAAAAATGAGAGTCAGAGTTGTATAGAGCTTCTGTTACTAAAGTCATACCGTCTTCAAAACCATAATCAGCCCCAAATATAGCCTCAAAATACTCATTATGTTTTTCTTGTATATATGCGCCTTCACTTCTTATTTCTATTCCGGTATCTTTTAAATTTCCTTCTAGTTCGTACCCTATCATTGTTTTTTCTTTTGAATTTATATAGTTTAGTGCAACATCTGCAATATCAAGGTAGCTTTTATATCTTAGTGCATACTTTAGTTTATGGTTTTTTTCTTCAGAAGTCACTACTGTAACATGTGAAGTTTCATTAAGGTGTTTTGTATAGCTTAATGCTGCTACACCAAATACCTCATCAGGCTCTAGCGCATAAACATTTTTGGGATTAAATAAATTGGTTGGGGTCCAAATTCTTCCTACTCCCATAGTTATATTTTGTAACCCAAGAATAACACGGTTTTTATCATCTTCATATCCAATATAAGACCTATATAGTTTTGCATAAAATGTTCCATTTTCATAGTTACTATAAGAGGTTTGGGTACTAAAAGGAGTGTTAGATTTTTGTTGTTTAAAAAGAGCAAATGAAGAGGAGTTTATATACTGGTTTCCTAGAAAATTTACTCCATCAAATATGAGTGTTGAAAAATAATTTTCATAAGTGTAGTCACCACGATAACGAAGCCTGTCATAGTTATAAATATAATCT
>CBDLTN010000069.1:0-12195 GCA_965306065.1 uncultured Sulfurospirillum sp.
ACTTAATTTATAGTGTTTATTCTTTTTTAACTCTTCCATCATCTCTTTACATCTACTTGCACCATATTTATCAAACAGAACCCTCTCTACATTTGATGAAATAAGTATGTCCATAGCAGGACTTGTAGTTAAAAGAAGCTCACGCTCTCTTAAATCATACTCGCCTTTAGTAATCAGATCTGTTAAAATGTTATTTATGTTAGATGCTATTAAAATTTTCTCAATTGGAAGACCCATTTTTTTAGCATAGTATGCTCCAAGAGCATTTCCAAAGTTTCCACTTGGAACTATCTGGTAAAATTTTTCTCCAAGACTAAGACTATTTTGTTTTAATAGTGAAACATATGCAAAAACGTGGTAGATGATTTGAAATATAATGCGTCCAAAGTTTACAGAGTTTGCAGCACTTAATTTGATATTGTCACGTTGTAATTCAGCTTTGAAAGTTGCACTTGCCAAAAGAGTTTTTAGGGCATTTTGTGCATCATCAAAGTTACCCTCTATTCCTATGACTTTTAAGTTTTTACCTTCTTCAGTCACCATCTGAAGACGTTGAACATCACTTGTTCCTCCATTTGGATAGAGGCAAGCTACCTTTATATTTTTTTTGTTAGCAAAAGTATCAAGTGTAGCAGGTCCTGTATCACCACTTGTTGCTGCTAGAATTAGATAGTCTTGGTTTTGTTTTTGTGCTACATTTGATAAAATATGCCCAAAAGGTTGAAGTGCCATATCTTTAAAAGCACGTGTTGGTCCATGATAAAGCTCATTTACAAAAAGATCGTTTTTTATCTGAGCAAGAGGAACAGGATTTTCTTTTTCATCAAAGTTGTCATATAAACTTACTGCTTCTTCTAATACTGATTTTTCAATATCTATATTGAAAAGTTCAAGTATATCGAGTGTTATTTCTTTATAACTTTTTTTAGTTGCTAGTTGTAAAAATTCCAAATCAATTTTTGGTAAGTTTTCAGGGACGTAGAGTCCTCCAAAACTTGCACTTGGATTCATAATGGCATATGAAAATTCTACTTTTGCATCTTTTTGTCCGTCATTTCCTCTAGTTTCTATAAACATGTCTATTTCACTTTCTTTTCGTTTTGTATTAATGTTCCAATTCCATCTCTAGTAAATAATTCAAGAAGTATAGAGTGTTCTACTCTACCATCTATAATTTGAGCAGTTTTTACTCCGCCTTCTATGGCTTCTAAACAAGCATCTACTTTTGGCAACATGCCTCCTGTTATAGTTCCATTTTCTTTAAGTCTAGCTACTTCATTTTGATCGAGGGTTGTTATTAGTTGTCCCTCTTTATTTAAAATGCCCTTAGTATCTGTTAAAAATATTATTTTTTCTGCTTTAACAGCAGCTGCAACTTTACTTGCGCATAAATCTGCATTTATATTATATCCTGCATGAGTTGCATTATCGCCAGAAGCAATTGGAGCAATAACAGGAATAAAACCTTCTTTAAGAAGATTTTTGAGCACCTTTTTGTCTATTTTTGTAATCTTACCAACAAGTCCATATTTACCATCTTTTAAAGGCTTTGCTTTTATAAAATTTGCATCTTTTCCTGTAATACCTATGGCTTTTCCACCATGATGATTTAAAAGAGTAGTGATTTCTTTGTTTATGTTTCCACTTAAAACCATCTCAGCAACTTCCATAACCTGTTCATTTGTAACACGAAACCCATCTACAAATTCACTTTGCACTTCAAGTTTATCAAGCATTGAGTTGATTTTTTTACCACCACCGTGAACAATAATTGGTTTTAGACCTACTAAGTAGAGTAAGATTATATCTTGGGCAAATCTGTCTTTTAGTACACTGTTTATTTGTGCTGAACCACCATATTTGATTACTATGGTTTTTTTCTTAAATGTTTTTATATATGGTAAAGCATCTAGTAGAGTTTTTACTTGTTGAATCTTTTTTTGCATTGCTATATCCCTTTAAAAAGATGATTCTATCTAAATTCAGATAAAAATGTCTTTATTTGAGGTTAATTCTTAGAAGTTATCGCGGCATATCCTATGTTAAAAGGGATACTTTTTCGGTAATGTCACGATAACTAACAATGACTTTTTTTGTCCCTCATGCAATAGCAAGGAGACAAAGATGATTAGTGGACAAGAGTTAATTGTTGAGAGAATTGAGATATTTGAAGATACGAATTAATTAGGAGTATTTAAAAACATTGAAATTTGATTTTTTATATTATCATTTATCTTTACATGTAACTTTAAAATAGATAATGGAAGTCCAAATTCTTTCATTTTAACCATGTCTTTTTCAGTAGTTAAAATTGAAGTAGCAGAGTATTTTTTTATAAGTTCTTCAAGTTCATTTTTAGTATACATATAGTGGTCAATAAAGTGGATTTTACCCATTAGGTTTTTTGGCAGATATTTATCTAGTCTTTTGGGTTTTGATATTGCGGTTACTAAAAGCATATTTTGAGTTGGGTTTTCCAGTGTTACAACTCTTGTAAAATCTATATTTTCTTCTACCACTAAATCAGCGTTTTTGTATAAAAACTTCGGTTCTCGGTAAGCTCCACTTGGAAGAGTAAAGTCAAACTTTGGTTCTGGGTTAGGACGAATTAATATATCAAGTTTTTTTATAAATGATTTTGAAAAACCATCATCTAAAAATACTGCTTTACACCCTAATGAGTGGGCATGATTGATTGCTTCGAGTCTATTTTCACTTACAATAACAGTCGCCTTAGGAAGTGAAAGTGCATAAAGCATGGCTTCATCACCACTAGTCGTTATATCAGTCTGTTTTGTTATTACATGTAAACCAGTTGATTTTCTTCCATAACCTCTTAAAACTATCGCTATGTTGTCATAGTCTTTTGCAAGTGAGATAAGAAAAGGTGTTTTTCCGCTCCCACCAATAGTGAGGTTACCAATACTAACAACAGGAATTACAGGAGTAATTTTTTTTTTAAAAACTCGTTTTGATAAGACTATTATGGAGTATATAATACTAAGAGGGTATAGTAAAAAAGATAAAAAGAACTGTAATTTAGAAGTAGGGTGAAAAAGATACTCTTCCACCCAAAATATAATTGCTTGCTTGTTAAACACGAGTTTTTGCAATCTCTTTTATCTGTTCACATATGTAATATACATCTTTATTACTCAATCCTGCATATATTGGAAGAGAAAGTATTTGTTGATAATTTGTAAGAGCATTAGGAAAGTCATTTACTCTTAAATTATATTTTTGTTTGTAGTAACTTAAAAGATGAAGAGGTATAAAATGAAGAGATGTAAATATACCATTTTTACTTAACTCTTTTGCAAAGCCATCTCTATTCTTATCTATTTTTATAATATACTCTGTGTATATATGATCACTTTTTTTGATTGGTATTGAAACGTGTGGACAATCTTTTAACTCTTTATTATATATCTCTGCAATTTCAATTCTTCTTTTTATAAAAGCTTCATTTTTTTTCAGTTGAGCTATTGCATAAGCAGCACTTAATTCATTTAAATCATATTTAAGACCAATATCTACTACGTCATAAACATAACCTAGGTTTCCGTATCTATCCCAACCATCGCTTGTTATGGCGTGATTTCTTAGAAGTTTTGCTCTTTCCATCAGTTTTTCATCATCTGTGGTCATAACTCCACCGCTTGCTATAGCGTTTTTCATTTGTGGTGAAAATCTAAAAGAAGTTATATCTGAACCAGTTGTTCCTATTTTCTTTCCTTTATATGAAGCTCCCAATGCTTGGGAAGCATCTTCAACAACTTTCACACCATAAATATTTGCAAGTTCGTAAATCTTATCTAAATTTGCAACTTGACCAGCAACATGAGAAACAAATATAGCTTTTAGTTTTTTATGATTACTTTTCTCTAGTACTTTTTCAAGTTCACCCATATCCATGTTAAAGTCATCTTTATCAATATCTACAAAAATAGGTTCTGCATCAAAATGTCTAACAACTTCTGCTACCGAAGGAAAAGCATTTACAGAACAGATGATTTTATCACCTCTTTTAAGATCAAGTGCACACATAGCTAAGTGCATAGCAGCAGTACCGTTACATGTAGATATTGAGTGTTCACATCCAATATATGAAGAAAAGTTTTTTTCTAACTCTTCAATTTTTGATTTATGACTAAAATCTAGTACTTCATTGATAAGAGTTCTTTCACTGTTATCAATCGATGGTTTATAAAATGGAATTTCTTTCATCTAGTTTCCCCTTTTTTTTATAACTTTATATCTCTTGGGTACAAGAAATCATGTCCTATGGTTCTGTTCCCTAACTTTGCTATGACTGGAAGTTTTCTTTTAAATTGATTTTGATATATTTTGCTTATTATGAGCTCTACTAGTTCAATATCAAAATCCTTTTTTATTAATTCTTCTTTACTTAATCTATCATCAACAAAAGCTTTAAGTGCTAAATCAAGCTGGGCATAAGTAAAACCTAAATCTTCTTCATCACTTTGACCTTCCCATAAATCAGCAGTGGGAGGTTTTTTTATGATTGAATCAGGAACACCTAAATGCTCAGCAAACTCAAAAACTTCAGTTTTGTAAAGATCACCAATAGGATTAAGTGCACTTGCTAAGTCACCAAACATAGTGCCATAACCCAAAAGAAGTTCACTTTTGTTACTGGTTCCTAGTACAAGAGCTGAATTTTGTGCGGAGATATCATAAAGAACTGACATCCTCATTCTAGCACTAAAATTACCTACTCTTAAATTTGATGTTCTATTATCTTTAAAATAGCTTTTTACTAAATCACCGATATAAACTGAAGTGTTATTAATGTCAAATTTTTTACACAATTCACTTGCATCATCAAAACTACTTTGAGATGAGCTTGAACTAGGAAGCATAACCGCTAAAAAATCATTACCAAAAGCACGCTTAGCAAGAACAGCAACTACAGCAGAGTCAATTCCTCCACTAAGCCCAACTACAGCATTTTTAAGACCTGTTTTATAGACTTCGTCTTTCAAAAATTTTATAAGATAATTTTCTATAAGTATGTATTTTTTCATTAAGTATAGTATACTAAAGAAAATATTAAATAATTCTTTTAATTCTAACTGATTTATTTAAGTTTAAATTTTTTTATGTAGAATTGTTACAAAGGATAATTAAAATGACAATAAAGTATCAGCCAATGGGCGTTTACCAAACAAACTGTTATATCTTAGAAGTAGATGGAAAGGAATTTATTGTAGATCCAGGCATGGATGCTACTGATTGGGTAATACAAAATACAAACAACCCTGTAGCAATTTTAAATACTCATGGACATTTTGATCATGTGTGGTCAAATAAAGAGTTAAAAGAAAAACTTAATATTCCTATTTATGTTCCTAAAGACGATGAGTTTATGTTAAAAGATGATCCTTTTGGTCAAGGAACACCACCAAGCCAAGCAGATATTTTAGTAGTTGGAGATCAAGAATTTGATATAGAAGGAATTAGAGTAAAGTACTTACATTTTCCAGGACATACACCAGGATGTAGTGCAATACTTATTGAAGAGACTCTTTTTAGTGGAGATTTTGTTTTTAAAGGATCGATTGGAAGAGTAGATTTTCCTTACAGTAGTCCTGATGATATGCGTAATAGTATAGAAAAGTTTTTACAAATAGAAGAAAATTGGACTATTTATACAGGACATGGTGAGCCAACATCAGTTAAAGTTGAACAAAAAACCTTACCTATGTGGCTAAACATGATTTAGTAAGTTTAATAATATAAACTACTAGTATGATCTTCTAACATTTTTTATTTTAGTTTTAAATATATGTTGTTCTAAGACAACTGCTTGAAAAACGCCTTCATATATTTTGATTTCATTTATATGAGCGGTTACTTTTATTTCACGTTTTCTACTGTCTTCAAATTTAGCTTGTGCTTCAAATTCTATTAAGTCATCTATTTTTGCTGGTGCTAAAAATTTAGAACGAGAACCTATTATGACTACATTTGATTCATTTACTGCAACGGCAGCTGCATAATCGGCAGCTCCAAAGATAAAACCGCTATGAATTAATCCAAAATCATCCAAAATCATCTCTTTAGTAGTTTGTAGAGTTGTTTTTGAGTAACCAGTGTCAAGCTTTATAATAGTTCCACAGAGATTTGTTCTTATTTTAGCATGAGTTTTTAAATCTTCTTTTTTTTCATCAATTTCATGAAGGGGTTCTGCTTCGTTTCCAAAAGCATTACTAAAATCCTCTTCAGTGTTGTCATCTTCTATATTTATCTCTTGAACTACTTCTTCTGCCATTTAAGCTTCCTTGCTTTTATACTTTATATTTTTAATATCGGTAAATTACTTTTTAAGTTTAACGTATACTCTTTTTGGTGCAGGATATCCCTCTACCGTAAACTCTGGATTGTTTGGGTCTAAAAAATCACCTAGACTCTCTCCTAGTATCCAATCAGTTCTTCTTTGCTCATCCGTATCAGTTTTTTTGATTTCTAAAACCTCAAAAGAGCTAAACTTTGCTTTTTCACTCCAGTTTTGAAGTGCTTTTATAGTTGGGACAAAGTATATATTTGGTATTTTTGAGTATGTACGTCCTGGGCATAATGAGTAAGCTTCATCTCCATCAATCATAAAAGTATCCAATATAACTTCACCATTTTTATTTAGTGCAGCCCATAAATCTTTTAATGTTTTTACGGGATCTCCTCTATGATAAAGGACTCCTAAACAAAAAAGAATATCAAATTTATGTTCATAAAAAGGCAGATGTTCAACGCCTAAAAGCTCAAACTTTATATCTGTTTTTGCAAAATGATTTATAAAATCAAATTGCATTTTACAAAGAGCACTTGGATCAAAACCTACAATTTTTTTTGGTTTATCTTCAAGCATGCGAAACAGATAATAACCATTACTGCATCCTATGTCACCTACAATTTTGTCATTAAGATTGAAATATGGTCTTATTAGGTTATATTTAATAAAGCTTTTCCATTCTGTGTTGATAAAAGTATCAAAAACTTGAAATGGACCTTTTCTCCATGGACGAAGACCAAGAGCACTTTGGTGTACTTTTTGTATATCTTCATCACTTATATCTTTACATGTAAGAGTTACTTTATCTTTTAACTCTAAGCTACAGTTTTGTATATCTGGTAAACTATCTACAATACTTTTTCGTACCTTATTATCTTTCCACTCAAAGCATTTGCTTCGTTCATATCTGATGCTGTCTAAATTCATTATTTAATTAAGTCTTTCACTCCATCTTTTACATCTTGATATTCTATAAGGTTTTTATCACATGTTTTATGATAGATTCCCATACTATCGTAGTACTCTTTACAGTCATTATAGTAGCGATTATCTATTCCTCTATTGTTCACGTAAAGACAACCGGTAAGTAAAAATGGTAAAATTAGGATTAATATTTTTTTCATGGTGATTATAATACCATTATATAAGTTAAACATTGATAAGGAAAATAATGAATAAAGTATTGGATTACTTTAAAGTAATTACTGCAACGCCAAGATGTAGTTTTAAAACATCTAGTATGCAAGAAAAGATAAAAGAGATAGCAAAAAAATTAGGTTATACGATTAATGTAGATAAAGCTGGAAATATTTTATGTAAAAAAGGCAATCCTAAAGTTTGTCTACAATCACACTATGATATGGTTTGTTTAGGTGATGTTTCAAATATAGAATTAGTTGAGAAAGATGGAATTTTAAAAGCTAAAAACTCCACACTAGGAGCAGATAATGGTATGGGAATGTCTATTATGTTTGCTTGTATGGAAGAGTTTGATGATTTAGAGTGCCTTTTTACCAATGATGAAGAAGTAGGTCTTATTGGGGCTTCAAATTTAGAACTTCAGTTAACATCAAATAAACTTTTGAACCTTGATGGCGAAGAAGAGAAAGAGATATACATAGGTTGTGCAGGTGGCATAGATATTATCTCAAAGCTTGATTTAGAGTATGCAGATTTGGATGAGGAAGAAACAGTATATGAGGTTAGCATAAAAGACTTGGCTGGAGGACACTCTGGGGTTGATATTGATAAAGGCATAGATTCAGCTACTAAAATATTAGTAAAAGAGTTAAGTAAACATGCTCTTAAACTTTTACATGTAGAAGGTGGAGAATTAAGAAATTCTATACCTAAAAATGCTAAAGCAGTGGTGGCTACATCTAAAGAATTAAAATTAGAAAACAAAGATCTACATGTAGAGAAAATTTCATATAAAAGAGAATATATAAAAGATGGACATAATATTATAAAAGCACTTAATGCTTTTGCTCAAGGTGTTAGAGGTTTTGATAAGAGTTTTAATATACCTTCAACAAGTATAAACCTTGGAGTAGTTCGCATTAATAATGGAGTTTTGCAAGTCGATTGTGCAGCAAGAGCTATGAAAAATGAAGATTTAATAAATCTAGCGGATGAGACTGAGTCATTTTTTCAACTTATTGGTTGTGAAACAAGTCAAAATGACGGGCATGAACCTTGGGTTCCTGATATTGGTGAATTTGCCAATATTGTCAAGCAAGAGATGCAAAAAGTGTATGAAGATGCAAGTTTTTGTGCAATACATGCTGGCTTAGAGTGTGGTATACTAATGCAAAGACAATCAAAAAAGATTGAAGCTGTAGCAATAGGACCAACTATAAGATTTCCTCATTCTCTAAGAGAAGAGTGTGATTTAAGCTCAGTAAAAAGAATTAGTTTAGTTGTAGAAAGGATAATAGATGGCATTAATGAAGTCAACTGATATAGAGTTAGGAAAAGAGTTAGAGCATTTTGTTTTAAAAGATTCTTTTGGTAAAGAATTTGATTCTAGTGAACTTCTAGGAAAAGGTGGGATGATTATAGCTGTTATGTGTAATCATTGTCCTTATTCAAATGCCATTTGGAAAAGATTAGAAGAAGTGATAAGTTTTGCAAAAAAACTTGATATTAGTGGTGTTGCTATAAATCCTAATATACATCCAAATTATCCAGAAGATAGTCCTGCTCATATGAGTGATAAAATACAAGAGTTTGATTTAAGTTTTCCATATTTGGTTGATGATGAACAGAAGGTTTCAAAATCATTAGGTGCAGTTTGTACACCAGATATATTTTTGTTTGATGAATCTGCTAAACTATACTATCATGGAAGACTTGATGATAATTGGCATGATCCTAGAAGTGTTCAAGAAGAGGATTTAAGAGAAGCTGTAATATCTTTATTTGGTAAACAAGCAGCACCTGATTTGCAGATAAGTTCACAAGGATGTTCAATAAAATGGATAAACACAGTAACAGGCTAGAAAAAGACATTCATGTAGTGATGGTAGAAGATGAGACTATCATTGCAATGGACATTCAACAGTGTTTAGAAGAGTTTGGTTATATAGTTGATGAGGTTGCTTCTAGTACTGATGAAGCCATTGTTTATGTAGAAAAATATAAGCCAGATATTGTTTTAATGGATATAAAACTTAATGGTGGTCCTGATGGAATAGAAGTAGTAGATGTTATACAACAAAAGTACAAAGTTCCAGTAATATATTTAACTTCCTATAGCGATGATAGTACTCTAAAACGTGCTGAACTTACCAAACCATATGGTTATATAATAAAACCTATAGATGTAAATCAACTTAACATTGCAATAAGAATGGCATTGTCACGATATAATGAAGAACAAAAAGAGATAGGTGGAGAAACAATAAAGCTTAGTGAACAGTATACATATAATCTAAAAACAAAAGAGCTTTATTTTTTAAATGAAAAGGTTAAATTAACAGAAAAAGAGGGAGAGTTTTTTCTGTATATGGTAAATAATCTTAATACAATAGTCCCTTATAGTGATATTATTAAAAATGTTTGGTATGGCGAAGATATATCTACATCGACTCTTAGAAGTTTGGTTAGACGTGTGCGTAATAAGTTACATGAAGAATTGATACAAAGTATAATTTCTAAGGGATATAAGATATCTACAGAAAATATATAGAATGAGATAAAAGCCCTTGTTGAGGTTTTGAAATATAAATTATGAGGGAAAGTCGGAAGAGGTAGCGGATTATGGATTGTGGATAAGTGTAAAGACCCTCTTCCTGTTAGAAAGTATACTATAAAAAAATGCCATCTTTGTGCCAATTTTGGCATATTGACTTTAAAAGTGAATTTTTTTAAAAAAAATTCACTAATTTACCCAACTTTAAAGCTTTTTTTAGTTTTACAATGCTCTTTTAGAAAACAATCACTTTCACAGTTTGGACTAACAGCTTTACAAATATAACGTCCGAAAAGTACCATTGCTTGATGAAGTACATGAAGGTCAGTTTTAAATTTTCTAGTCAGTTCTTCTTCTGTTTTTATTGCCGTTTTTTCACTGCTAAGACCAAGTCTATGGGCTACTCTAAAGACATGGGTATCTACTGCCATTAAGTTTGCTCCAGCATATTCTATCATGACAACATGGGCAGTTTTTTGTCCTACTCCTGCTAAACTAACTAGCTCCTTTTCATTTAGAGGTATTTTGCCATTAAAATCTACCATAACAGTATTTGCCATTTTGATGAGGTTTTTTGCTTTATTATTAAAAAAAGAACAAGAGTTTATCATTTTCTTAACATCTTCTAAGTTTGCATTAGCAAGTTTGTTTACGTCAGAATATTTTTTAAACAAAGCAGGTGTTATGATATTTACTCTTTTATCTGTACATTGAGCAGATAACATCACTGCAACAAGTAATTCATATAGGTTGTTATAGTTCAGTTCTGTTACTGCATCTGAATAATTTTCTATAAAAAGTTTTTTAATTTTTTGTATTTCTATTTTTGTAGCTTTTTTCATCTCAATAGTATAGCAAAATATTAATAAATGATTTAAAATTGCTATGTATAATCAGTTTTTAATTCAAACATTAGTAAAATAATGTACAAAATATGATAAAAGGGTTTATATGAAAAAAATTGTTATAGGTAGCTTAGCTACACTTGTTATGGGTATGAGTTTAAATGCAGCTGTATATGCGACAGTCAATGGGATAGAAGTTACTGATAAAGACATTACTTCACTTTTAAGAGCTATGCCTGGAGCTAAATTTGAAACGCTGCAACCAGAACAACAACAAAAAGTGATAGATCAAGCAATTGAGAGAAAGCTTTTAGCAAAAGAGGCTATAAGATCTGGAATAGAGAAAGATGCAGAGTATAAGAAGACTTTAGATTCAGTAAAAAGTGACTTAGCATTAGAATTTTGGATGAAAAGAGTATTTGAAAAGATTAAAGTTTCTGAGAAAGATGCAAAAGCATATTTTGATAAGAACAAAGATAAGTTTGTAAAACCTGCAACTGCAAAAGCAAGACACATAGTTGTGGCTGCTGAAGCAACTGCAAAAGAGATTATTAAAGAATTAAATGGACTTAAAGGTGAAGCTTTAACAACTAAGTTTATTGAATTGGCAAAAACAAAATCAACAGGCCCTAGTGGAGCAAATGGTGGTGATTTGGGTTGGTTTAATAAAAAACAGATGGTAGCACCTTTTAGTGAAGCTGCATTTGGACAAGGAAAAGGTCAAGTTACAAAAACTCCAGTAAAAACTCAGTTTGGTTATCATGTGATACTAACAGAAGATAAAAAAGGTGGAGAAAAAGTTGAATTTGCTGATGCAAAAGTACAAATAGAAAATGGGCTAAAAATGGAAAAATTCCGTGATGACGTTGCTAAAAAGGCAAAAGATTTAAGAAAAAAAGCTAAAATAGTTATAAAGTAAAGGTAGAGTGATGGCAAGTTCTAAGATATTTGATTTTGTAAAACCAGGAGTTTTGAGTGGTGATGATGTTACTAAAGTTTTTGAAGTAGCAAAAGAAAATCATTTTGCATTACCAGCAGTAAATGTAGTAAGTACAAGTTCTGTAAATGCTGTAATGGAATCTGCAAAAGATGTGAATTCCCCTATCATTGTACAGTTCTCTAATGGTGGAGCACAATTTTATGCTGGAAAAGGATTGGATAGCACTGACTCAGGTATCTTAGGCGCTATTAGTGGAGCTTTACATGTACATACTGTTGCAGAAGCATATGGTGTCCCAATCATTCTTCATACTGACCATGCAGCACGAAAACTTCTTCCATGGATTGATGCTCTTTTAGATGCTAGTGAGGCTCATTTTGAAAAAACTGGAAAACCTCTATAT
>CBDLTN010000070.1:0-12044 GCA_965306065.1 uncultured Sulfurospirillum sp.
CTACAATACGTTCTCCAAAACATAGAACGTTTGCATCATTGTGTGCTCTTGCCATACTAGCAGTATATGCATCGTGACAAAGTGCTGCTCTAATGCCTATGTTTTTGTTAGCAGCTAAACTCATACCTATCCCTGAACCACAGATTAGTATACCTTGAGTATCTGGGTGAGTTAAAACATTTAAACAAAGTTTATGAGCATAGTCAGGATAGTCAACTCTATCACTATTTTGAGGTCCTAAGTCTACTACTTCGTGACCTCTTTCTTTTAACATTTCAATAATTGTTGGTTTAATTGCCACGCCCGCGTGGTCTGTTGCTATGAAAAATTTCATATTATTCCTTACATGTAATGGCGCGATTATACCATAATATGTTATAATTCAAAATGAATATACAATACAAACAATCCATAAAAGAGCAGTTTAGCTCTTTTTGTAAGAGAAATAACCCAAAAAACTTAGAAATCGCAGTAGATTATTTTAGCATTTTTGGAGGGCTTGATGTCACTCTGAATATGGATGAACCACTTGATAAATTGATTCAAAAACATATACTTAAAGAGTATAAGTTTTTAAGAAATGATGTTGCAAAACTCACAACAGGAGATGAAAAATATCATAAACTTCTTAGTGCAAGTGCATTAGGAGATAGAAGAACAAATTCAAGTTTTAAAAGAGCCAGTTTTTCTTTTGATGATGGAATGGACTTAATTGAAGAATTACGTGATATGGGTTTTATAAAACTAGAGAGATCAAGTGAAGATGTGTATGTTTCGGATAAGATTCTTTTTAATGCACCATTTTTAAGATTTTGGTTTGCTTTTGTTTCTCCAATTTTTAAGAGTATCAGAGACAAAGATTATAAAGAGTTTTTTGAAGTATATAACAATAGAAAAGCTGAGTTTAGTGATTTGGTTTTCTCTCAACTTTCTCATGAGTTTATCAAAGAGACATTTAATGAAGATAAGATATACAACATAGGCAGATATTGGGATGATGATAGAGAAATAGATATTGTTGCAAAAACAAAATCAGGTAAAAAAATAGTTGGTACTTGTAAATATACAGATAGAAAACTTAAAAAAAGTGAACTTACAAAACTAAAAGAAAATTGTGAAAGTGCTGGAATTAGCCCAGATGTTTATGTTATTTTTTCTAAAAAAGGTTTTTCAAGTGAATTAAAATCACTCAAAAGTGATAGTATTAGATTGTTTACATGTAAGCATTTAAAGTTATTGGTTTAATTTTTTTTAACTTATAAAACACATTTCAAGGGTTATAAAAAGTAAAGAGCTATTTTATATTAGTACTGAGAAGATACTTTTTAAAGCACCATCCATGTTTTGTTTTTATCCAATTAAGATTTTGTGCAATTGCACAGACTACTTCACCTTTTTTATAGCGGTGAAGTATTTTACCTTTAGAATAAGAAGGCTTCTCTCTTACGTTTAACATATAGCTAATTACTTTAAAGCAATTAGTATTGTTTTTATGTTTTTTATTAAATTGTTTTTGAGCTTTATTGTTATAGAAAAGCTCAATTGCATTTGAATGACTTTTTTCTTTAAAAGAGTATTTATTATTTAAAATAGAATTTAAAAAAGAGTAATCAGTTGCTAATATATTGTAAGAAGCAACTCTGAATAAATAATTGTTTTTTATATACTCTCTTTTATTAGAAGTAGTTGCCAGGTTTTTTTGAGTCAATTTATAATTCTTCCATAGTTTAGTTACATCTTTTTTGATACTTTCTATCTTTTCTCTAAACAAACTATCATTATCACGTTCCTCATTTAATCCTTGTGATTTTAATGCCAATAATAGAGTTTTTTCCTTGTTATATGGTACTTTTGGTATTAGTGGCAGTTTTACACTTTCTACTTTTACATGTAAAAGATTTTCTAGTTTTTGTCTAGATATTTTATAGTTTATTTTATCTATCATTTGTTTATTATTACTAATAAAATATATTTTATTTAATTTTTCTAAAGCACTGTTTTTACTAGAATCTACAGATGCTTTTACTTTAGCTTCTGTAAGAATGTTTTTATTTTTATTTGCTATGTGAGTGCTTAATTCTAATAATTCTTTATATTTAAGAGCATCTAGATATAGCTGTGAATATTCTGAAAAAATTTCATTGGGAGTTTTTTTGTGATTGTTTTTTATTATGATTCTTAATCCATCTTCTAAACTTATTGCAAAAGAAGATGATGAGAATAGTAAAATAAAAATCAATAAAACTATTCTCATAAATTATCCTATAAAAGCATGTCTATTATGTATCTGATTGGGGCAAAAAAGTATTTTGATGCAGGTGTTGCTATGATAAGAATCAAAATTACCATCCCGTATCTTTCTATAGAAGTATAAAAATTTACAACCTTATCCCATCTGTTCCATGCTGCAAAGTATGATAAAGCGTGTGAACCATCTAGTGGAGGTATTGGCATAAGATTAAAAAATCCTAAGACTACGTTATAGACTAGTGATTGAAAAATAAATAAAGCAATGAAATATTCAAACAAAGAGTTAACTGAGCCAAAATCTATATATTTTAATAATATAGAAGCTAAAATAGCAAGTCCGAAATTATAATAAATACCTGCAAGCGATACATTGATAGCACCCTTGTATCCTGCATTTCTTATTACTTCTTTAATATAAATAGGCACAGGTTTTGCCCAACCAAACAAAAAAGGAGCACCGGTAAAAAACAGGACAGCTGGAACAAGTATAGTTCCTATAGGATCTATATGAACTAAAGGATTTATGCTGAGGCGACCGGCACTTTTGGCTGTATGATCACCATAGCGATAGGCCATGTAACCATGCATGATTTCATGACCTATTATGGCTACTGCTAAGGCTAAAACAGTAGCTGCTATTTTAATTATTTCTTCATTTTCCATCTAGAAAACTTTTATCAATTTGAATAGTATCTATAAAACGACCGATTCTATTCCACCTGATTTTATAATTATCATCCCAACTAAAGTATATAAACCAAGGTTTACCAACTATGAGGCTATAAGGAACACTTCCCCAAAATCTACTATCGTTTGAGTGGTCACGGTTATCTCCAACCATGTAAAATTCACCCATAGGAATTTTTTTATAAAAAGCATTAAAGTCTGCATTGAAGTTTTTAGGAAGTTCGTCAACTATAACAGGTTTCATATCAAAATCGTTTGCTGAGAGGAACATTTTCATTTGTGCAAACAGATTTACATCTTTATCGTATTGAATCCCTGGAAATTTTTCTTTATATGGGTTTAATACCCAAGTTTTTCCAGCTATTGTATGTAATTTATCTTGTGGGTAATTTTCTCTCATCCATTTTTCACCTTCATGAAAACTAATGTAAAGATGTTTGTCTTGATAAAGTATTTCATCTCCACCAACAGCAACCATTCTTTTAACATAATGAATTTTATGTTGTTTTGGATATCTAAATACTACTATATCACCACGTTCTGGACGATCTCCTTCTATAAGATGTCCATTGCCAAAGAAATCTGGAAGAACTTGAACTTCTAACCAAGGCAAATGAGGTGTTGGTGTTCCATAAGAGAATTTTTTAACAAAAAGATGATCACCAATAAGTAGAGTTTTTTTCATACTCCCACTAGGGATTACAAAAGCTTGAGCTACAAAGAATATAACTAAAAGAACGATAACAATCGTACCTGTCCATGAGTTCGACCAAGTAAGAAGCCTGCTTAAAAATGATTTCATTATTTTCTACTCAATTTTGCTGCAGTTAGAGTGTTTTCTAAAAGCATAGCAATTGTCATAGGACCAACTCCACCTGGAACAGGTGTAATGAAAGAGCATTTAGGAGCAACGTTTTCATAATCAACATCACCAGTGAGTTTACCAGTATCTAGTCTATTGATACCAACGTCAATTACTATAGCTCCGTCTTTTACCATATCAGCTGTAATCATATGAGGAATTCCTACACCAACTATAAGTAAATCAGCTCTTTTCGTATGAGCTTTTAAATCTTTTGTTCTACTATGACACATTGTTACTGTAGCTCTTTGATTTATAAGTAGATTAAACATTGGTTTTCCAACGATGTTACTAGCTCCAACTACACATGCATCCATACCAGTTGGATTAATGCCATATTCTTTAAGTATTCTCATAACTCCTAAAGGTGTACATGGAACTAAAGTTTGATTATCAGTTACAAGTTTTCCTACATTGTACTCGTGAAAACCATCTACATCTTTACTTGGGATGATTGTTTCAAGTACCTTTGAAGTATCTATATGTTTTGGTAGTGGAAGTTGTACAAGTATGCCATGAATATTATTATCTTCGTTTAATTCTTTAATTGTATTTAGTAGTTTTTCTTCACTAATATCATCTTGCATTGTGATTTTTTTAGAATAAATTCCTGCAGCGATACATGATTTTTCTTTAGAGTTTACATATGTTTGGCTAGCAGGGTCTTCTCCTACTAAGACAACAGCTAATCCAGGTGTTAAGCCTTCACTTTTTAGTTTTTGAGTCTCAATTTTTATCTCTTCTTTTACTTTGTTTGATAACGCTTTTCCATCTAGGATTTGCATGTTTTATCGTCCTTAAATAATTTTTTAGATATTATATCTTGTTTCAATTAAAGAGAGGATAAATGAAAGTTTTTGTTTGTGTTTTAATAACACTTTTGTCTTTAAAAGCTGAAGACTTTATAACTAAAATGGAATATGCAAAGATGCTTTATTCAAACCCTAGAGGCATTGGTTGTATCTCTTGTCATGGCGAGAGAGGAGAGGGTTCAGTTATAGCAAAATATAAGCACAAAGGTAAAAATAAAGAACTTTTAGCACCAGCTATAAACTCTCTTTCAAAGAAAAGATTTTTTAAGGCATTTGAAGATTCAGATTCTGTAATGCCGAAGTATTTTTTAACAAATAGTGAGATAGAAGCACTCTATTTTTATGTAACTAGTGAAGTAAATAGATAATGAAGGAAAGACATGAATACAAATAATAGTAAAAAAGCATTTGAGCTAGCTCAAAATGTAATTCCAGGTGGAGTTGATTCTCCTGTAAGAGCGTTTAAAAGTGTTGGTGGCACTCCAATCTTTATAGAGCGTGGTGAAGGTGCATATTTAGTTGATATTGATGGTAATCGTTATGTTGATTTTGTTCAGAGTTGGGGTCCACTTATCTTTGGACATTGTGATAAAACTATCGAGGATGCAGTTGTAAGCGCTGTTAAAAATGGACTTAGTTTTGGAGCACCAACAGAGGTTGAAACAAAACTTGCAACTAAAATTTGTGATATGTTTGAAAGTATCGATAAAATTCGTTTTGTAAGTAGTGGAACAGAAGCAGTAATGAGTGCAATTAGACTTGCTCGTGGATATACTGGACGTGACGATATTTTAAAATTTGAAGGCTGTTATCATGGACATAGTGACTCTCTTTTAGTTCAAGCAGGTAGTGGTGCTGTAACTTTTGGTACTCCTTCATCTCCTGGTGTTCCTGCTGACTTGACAAAACATACACTTTTAGCGAAATACAATGACATAGAAAGTGTAAAGAAATGTTTTGAAAATTCAAAAGATATAGCTTGTATCATACTAGAACCGATTGCAGGAAATATGGGACTAGTTCCAGCTGATGAGAAGTTTCTTCAAGAGCTACGTACACTTTGTGATGAAAATGATACTTTGTTGATTTTTGATGAAGTTATGAGTGGTTTTAGAGCTTCATTAAAAGGTTCACAAGGAATTACAAGTGTAGTTCCAGATATGGTTACTTTTGGTAAGGTTATTGGTGGTGGTATGCCTGTTGGTGCATTTGGTGGAAGATTAGATATTATGAATAAGCTAAGTCCAGATGGGCCGGTTTATCAAGCTGGAACTCTTAGTGGAAATCCAGTAGCTATGTTTGCAGGACTTGCATCTTTAGAGAAGATTTTAGAAACTCAAAATTTATATGATGGTTTTAAAGCAAAAGCAACACGTTTGGTTGAAGGCTTGAAAAAAGCTGCAGATGAAAATGACATAGATCTTCAAATAGATGTTAGAGGAAGTATGTTTGGATTCTTTTTTAATGAAAACGAAGTAAAGAATTTTGATGATGCATTAAAAAGTGATACAGATATGTTTGCAAGATTTCACCAAGGCATGTTAAATGAAGGTTTTTACTTTGCTTGTAGTCAATTTGAAACAGGCTTTATATGTGCTGCTATAACTGATGAGATGATTGATTTATGTATAGAAGCAGCTCATAAAGTTATGAAAGAGATAAAATGAGCAAAAAAGAAACTCCAAAGTATTCAAAGTTAGTTGAGGGTGCAGATGGACTTTCACTAGGAATTTCAATAGTAGTAGCAATACTTATGGGTATTGGTGCTGGTATGCTTATGAAAAGTTCTTTGGGTTACGATTGGTTACTTTGGGTAGGTGTTTTTTGGGGTATCGGTGGAGCAGTTATGAACGTTTATAAAGCATATAAAAAGCAAGTAGCATCTTATGATGAATTTAAAGAAGATGTTCGTTATAAAAAGTATGAAAAACAGGATGATGATGAAGAGTAAAATCTCGTTTGTTTATCTTGGAGCTTACATTTTTTTGATACTTTTATCTATCTTTATGGGTGGCTTGTGGCTTATAAATACACAAGTTGCCTTTATCTGTTCTATGATTATTATTTTTGCTTCTTTTTTATCGTATAAAGGCATGATTGAAAAGCGTTTAGAAAATGGCGAAATAGGTGAAGATAGAGAGTTATTAGACACTATAGATGATAAATATGGATTATATGAAAGTGAAGATGAGATAAAAGAGAAAGAGCTAAGCAAAGAGGAGTTTGTAAAACTTTATAAAGAAGAGCGAAAAAAGAGTGGAGGAATAAAACAGACCTTTTCAAATCTTTTTAAAAGTGGAAGAGGAGTATTTAATCCTTTTAGACTTATATCTTATGTACTTCTTTGTGTTGCTATGCTTTTTCTTATCAGAAATGAGTTATTTTCAGCAATACCTTTTTTAGTAGGCATTGGTGCAGTTCCAATTTCAAGTATAGTTTTAGGCTTTTTTCTTAAAGACTAAGATGTTACCATTGCGGAGCTGATTATAGTTGAGTTTTCGTGAAACCTTACTATAGTATTGCTTTTTAGAGCTATTTGTTCAATATCTTTTTCGTAACTACTATCTCTATAGTCTGTTTGTATGTTAATAGAAAATATTGGGTATTTTTTCCCATTTTGTTTTATGTGTTCGCCCGTCATTAAGTATAGTTTTGTTTTAATAAAAGTTGCTGATGAGTGAGATATATATATTTTATTTAACAGTTTAGTAAAATTATTAATTTGTAGTTTAATATCTGGAAAAGTTGGATCAAACTCTTTAATAAATTCTGCATTGCTTCTTGTACTAGATGAACTTATACAAAGATCTAGTATTGCATATAGATTTACATTTTCTCCTTGTTCTTCTATGCTTGTAAATTTTTTTGCGGCTGTTTTATATAGTTTTATACCTATTTGATTTTCGTCTAAATATCCAACTGTAATAGCATGAAATTTGTATGATCCAAAAGATATATCTAGAGAGGTCGTTTTGAACCCATAAGTGTGACTAGCATATGCACTTATGAGCTCAAAAATTTCTTTGTTTTCTACTTCACCGAGAAGATATTGAGCTTCTTGGTTAAGTGACCTTACCCTTCCGTCTTCACTAAAAACTATAAAAGGGTTGTAGTCGTACTCAATCCAAGATTGCTCAAATGTCATATTAGCTCTCTATGTAGTTTTTCAGCTTACGTCCAACTTTAGGATGTTTTAGTTTTTTGATAGCTGAGCTTTCTATTTGTCTTACTCTTTCTCTTGTTACGTTTAGCTCTTTTCCTATCTCTTCTAATGTTCTATCACTCTCATCAAACATAAGTCCAAATCTCATACGTATTACCGCTTTTTCTCTGTCATTGAGTTGGTCAAGTACATCATCAATTTGATCTTTAAGATCATTTTTAAGCATAAAGTCCATTGGGCTTATTGAGTTTTTATCTTCTACAAAATCACCAAACTTTCCATCATCTTCATTTCCTATAGGAGCTTCAAGACTGATAGGCTCTTTTGTAATTTTAATAACATTTTTAACTTTATCAACACTCAATCCTACTTCTTCTGCGATTGTATCGATATCTGGTTCTCTTCCCTCTTCTTGAAGGTGTTTACGGATTATTTTATTAATTCTATTTATAGTCTCTATCATATGGATTGGAATACGGATTGTTCTTGCTTGATCTGCTATGGCACGACTAATTGCTTGACGTATCCACCACGTTGCATAAGTAGAGAACTTATAACCTTTTTTGTATTCAAACTTGTCTACAGCTTTCATAAGACCGATGTTACCTTCTTGGATTAAATCAAGGAAAGGTAAACCTCTGTTTGTGTATCTTTTTGCGATTGATACAACAAGACGCAGATTTGATTTTGCCATACGAGTTTTTGACTCATCTGCTATTTTTTTACCGCGTTTTATCTGCTCGACAATCTCTTTTAGTAATTCTGGGTCTAAATCAAAACTTTGTTTACTAGCTTCTTTTGTTTGGAATAGTTTTTTAATCTCTACGTAAGTTGATACCATTGTTGCTTCAGGAACTAAAGCTGTAATCTCTTCTTTGCCTAAATCAATAATTTTTTCTAAAAGTTTATCATGGTTTTTCTTTAGAGTTTCATTAAAAAGTGGCAGTCTGTATTCTAATCTCTTTAACTCTTTATCAAACTCATCATCACTTTTTAGAGAAGTTTCCATTGATCTTACTAACTCGTTTATAAGCTTACTAGTAGGTCCAAGTTCTAAAAGAGTCTCTTTAAGAATTTTCTTTTTAAAAGCAACTGTAATATCATATATAGTTTTTGCATCAGAATCATCAGTTTCTTCTGGTACTTTTGCTATTGTTTTTAACCAGTCCTTTTTTGCTTTTTCTAGTGCTTTAAAACTTAATATTACTTTTTCAGTTCTTTTATTGTCTTTTTTAGAAGCTTTCTTTTCATTCTCTTCACTATCTTCTCCATTGTCTTCATCATCTTCAAAGTTTCTAAAAAGCTCTTTTACACGACGTTCTCTGTTTATAAGTGCTTCTTTATAATCGATAATGAAATCTATAAGATACGGAACAGAACAAAAAGCATCGATGATAATGTCTTCACCAAACTCTATCTTTTTACTGATATCTATCTCTTCTTCTTTTGTTAAAAGTGATATTAGACCCATTTCTCTTAAGTACATTCTAACTGGACTATCACTTCTAGACCATTCTAAAAGTTCTTTTTCATTGGCTAAATCAAACTCTTTTTCAAGTGCTTCATCTTGTAGTTTTTGAGCTTCTTCTGCTCTTTTTAGTGCTTCTTCTAAGTTTCTTAGTTTTGCTAGTTCTGCTGAAGTGATAAGTGTAATTTTATACTTATCCATCATTGTTATCATCTTTTTGACATTTGATGCTGTTGGTTGTTTTATGAAAAGTGACATAACTTTTTCGTAAGTTACATTGTCTTTTTCATTCTCTTTAAATAGCTCTTCTAAGTTTGCGTAAAGCTCTTTTGTTGACATGCGAGTTTGCTCCTAAATGTGGGTGTAAAAAAGGTATATATTATACCGAAATTTTTTTAAAATACTATTAAATATCGGTAGAAATAAATATTTATTTAGATTTTCAAAATTGGAACATTAGTTGCTTTAGTTACATGTAACAAATAAAATATATGGATTTTTAATGCAAAATGGATACTACACCACGACAGGAGCTATGGTAACACAGTTTAACAGACTTGATGTTATATCAAATAATTTAGCCAATGTAAATACAACTGCATTTAAACGTGATGATGTTGTTATAGGAGATTTTAAAAGAATTTTTCAAGAAACTCAAGAAGAATTGCCTATAAAAAACCACACAAAAGAAGCAGCAAAATATCTTAATGCTTCAATCGATAGAGTTCCTCAAGTAAGTGAACAGTATGTAGAGTTTAAACAAGGTGGTCTTAAAGCCACTGGAAATTCACTTGATTTTGCTTTAAAAAGAGAAGATGCCTTTTTTATGGTTGATACTCCTGAGGGAGTTAGACTTACACAAAATGGTTCATTTGTAATAGATGACAAAGGGACACTTTCAACAAAAGAAGGCTACCCAGTTCTTTCATCAACATTTTTTCAAAATGGACAGTATGTTCAAGTAGAACCAAATAGCACTTTTACAGTTGATAAAGCAGGTAATATACACTCAGCAAACCTTGCAGAAGGATTTGCAGAAGGTGAGATTCCTTTGGGAAAACTTTTTATAGCACAAAGTGATGATATAAAATCATTAACAAAAGAGGGTTCAAACCTTTATAGTTATAAAAATATAGAAGACATTAGAGATTTACAAGATGCAGACGTTGTCGCGCAAGGTTTTTTAGAAACTAGTAACATAAATCCAGTACGCGAGATGGTTGGTTTGATAGAAGCTCACAGAATGGTTGAGATGTATCAAAAAGTTATGACTTCTCATATGAATGACCTTAATAACGACGCAATAAATAAATTAGCACAAACAAGAGCATAGGAGATTAAATGATACGTTCACTTTATACAGCAGCAACAGGAATGATTGCTCAACAAACACAGATTGATGTAACTTCAAATAATATTTCAAACGTAAACACTATTGGTTATAAAAAACAACGTGCAGAGTTTGCTGATCTTATGTATCAGACTATGGAGTATGCAGGAACTTCAACTAGTTCTACAACAGTTTCTCCAACAGGTATAGAAGTTGGTCTTGGTGCTCGTCCAACAGCAATAGCAAAGCAGTTTACTCAAGGTAACTTTAAAGAGACTGGTAATGATTTAGATATGGCAATAACAGGAAAAGGTTTTTTTCAAATCCAACTTCCAGACGGTACAACAGCATATACAAGAAATGGATCTTTTAAACTAGATAATGAAGGTAGCATAGTTAATTCAGATGGTTATAGGATGCTTCCTGAAGTTGCTGTTCCTGAAGATGCTACGCAGATATCTATAGGAACAGACGGAACGATATCAGTACTTCAAGCAGGACAAACGGAGATGACTGATATAGGTCAAATTGAATTAGCAAATTTTATTAACCCTGCAGGTCTTCACTCTCTTGGAGATAATAACTTTTTAAATACTTCTGCTTCAGGAGATGTAATCACAGGAACTCCAGGACTTGAAGGTATGGGTCAAACTAGACAACAATTTGTTGAGATGAGTAATGTTCAGCTTGTTGAAGAGATGACAGACCTTATTACTGGACAACGTGCTTATGAAGCCAATTCAAAAGCAATTACGACAAGTGATGAAATGTTACAAACAGTAAATCAGTTAAAAAGATAATTAATTAGATGATAATCTTAGTTCCAATACTGCTCATTATTTTAATTATATTTGCAATTGATATGCTCTATTTTGATGATGTTAAACCTGTAGATGAGCCAACTAAAAAGAGTATTGAAAAAACTGACAATAGAAAAAACTATATTAATAAATATCTAAAACAATGAATTTCTTTTCGATTTTTAAGATGACTATACCTGTTCTAATGGGATATATCCCATTAGGTATGGCATTTGGTTTGTTACTTTCTAAGCTTCTTATACCTTGGTATTATGCTTTTTTTATGTCACTTTTTATCTTTGCGGGCGCTGGTCAGTTTTTAGCTCTTGGATTGTTTGCCACACAAGCAACAGTACTTGAGATAGGAGTTGCTACCTTTCTTTTAAATTTAAGACATACTTTTTATGGGCTTTCAATGTTAAGTGTATTCAAAAATTTTAGTTGGAAAAAGCATTATATTATATTTGGTCTTACTGATGAGACATTTGCCCTTTTAAAGACTAATGAAGTAAAAAAGGAAGATAGAGAAAGAGTTTATTTAGTAATTACTGCTTTAAATCAAAGTTATTGGATAATAGGTAGTGTGATTGGAGCTGTTTTAGGTAATGTAGTTCCATTTGATTATCGAGGTATTGAGTTCTCTTTGACTGCTCTTTTTGTAGTTTTATCTAT
>CBDLTN010000071.1:0-12026 GCA_965306065.1 uncultured Sulfurospirillum sp.
TTTTACTCTAGTTTCAAGTGCTTGATTAAAGTCGCAATCATACACATAGCCATCATATCCAATCGATAGAACATTTTTGCACATTACATTTTGAAGTGTATCTTCATTGAAGTTGTCTTTTAAAAGAGTCATATAATCATCTAACTTGTTTTGTTTTTTCAGGTCAAATTTAAATCTTTTTATGGGCATATTGACTATAGTTGCAAGTGAGTTGAAGTTTATGTCGAATTTCTTTTTTAATATATCTTTGTATTCAGATTCCAGCCCAGCTTGGGGAGCTGGAAGATATGTTCCTACTGGATTATAAACAAGGTCAAGTTTTAAATCTGATTTTGCATATCCCATGTTATTTAATTTTTTTAATATATCGATTGTTTTATCATATACTCCCAAACCTCTTTGCTCAGTTGTTGCATCTTCAAAAACAGATGGTAAGGAAGCTATAATTTTTACATTATACTTTTTATAAAGTTCTAAAAAGTGAGTATATTTTTTATCATCAAGTATGGTTAAACTAGTTCTTACTACTAGGTTTTTTCCAGCTTTATGAAGTTCTTCTAAAAAAGTTTCAAAATTTGGGTTCATCTCTGGAGTTCCACCAGTGAACTCTATAGTTTTTATATCTAGCGTGATTATTTTTTCTATAATTTTTTTAGCAGTCTTCTCATCCATATTTTTACTGCCTTTAGGACTAGCACCTATATGACAGTGGTTACATGTAAGGTTACACATATCTCCTATATTTATTTGTATTAAGTTAAATTTATCTTTTAGTATTTCTCTGTTCTGCCAAAAACTGCTCATAATAATCCTTGTTTTATTTTTATGAATCATATAATAAGTATGTTTATTTTATGTTTAGTATGGCAGTTTTATTCTCTAATTATATTTTGTAATATGTTTTCATTTAAAAAGTTTACGACTGTTTTTGCTTGAAACTTTATAAAATCGCTTTTTTGCATAGTTGCATTATCCATGCTGAGTGCATAAAGAAGCTCTATCTCTTTTTGGTCTATATTTTGTGTTGCGACTAACTTCTCAAGCAGGGCTTTTGTTTCATCTTTATCTTCATCTTCAACGTCAAAAGCAACAGCATCAAAGTTATCTATCCAGTGTTGAAAAATCTCTACATGTAAAGCAAATTTACTCATTTTCTAATCCTAATGCAAGTCTATGGTTTTGGCTACAATCAATATGCATTTTTTTACCAAAATCATCTACGGCTACATAAGTAACTGTAGCACTAGTTACATGTACACAGCGTCTAGTTCCATCTTGTGTTCTCTCAGCTGTTACTTCAACAACAGTTTTTATAGAAGTGTTACCAACACGGATAATCTTTGCATAACAACTAACAACATCACCTATGAAAATAGGTTCGTGAAACTCCATTGCATTAACAGCTACTGTTACAACTTTGTCTATAAACAAATCACGTGCAGCCAATGCTCCTGCTATATCTATTTGTGACATTATCCAACCACCAAATATATTACCAGATGGGTTTGTATCTTTTGGCATGGTTACAACTTTTATACGTGGTTCACCCATGTCTTTCATATGTAATTCCTAGATTTTATTTTTATAATAGTCTAATTAAGATAAAAACTATCTTATTAACGTATTATAATTCCTACTATTTGTGCTTGGATTGTAGAAATTTGAGCTTGTATTGCACCTTTTGCATCAGGGGAAGCGTTAGCAAGTTTTGATTTTAATCTTTTAAGCATTGCTTCTAATTTAGATAACAAATCATCACTATTATTTTTTGTATCACTGTTTTGGTTGTATATATTGTTAGCTTTTAATTTTGAAATATTTTGTGTTAGATTGTCAGCTTTTTTTAAATTATCTTTTGATTGAAGAGCTAAGTCTACTTGTGAAATTGCACTTGCTTGTCCATTTTCAAATAAAAACAACCCACTTTTTTTGATTTCTCCTAAGAGGTCATTTGTTTGGGATTTTATTTCAAATGGTGTTTGCGTATTGCCTAAGTATATTGCTCCTATACCTAACTCACCTATAGATACTAATTTATCTTCGTTTTTGTTTTTCATCCAGACTTGAAGACGGTCAAATATTTTGTCATTTTCATCAATCCAACCATTTTTATCATCATCAAATGCTGCTAAATCTTTAAAACCATCTCCAGATTTAGTACCAAAGAGTTCGCTTCCATCATCTATCTTGCCATTGCTATTTTTATCAAGTGCTAAAAAACCACTGTTTTGTTTTAGCATGGATATTTGGTCGCTTGAGCCATCGCTATCTATATCAAATGCAAATTTATGAGAACTTAGCATTGGAAGATTTCCATCAAGTGATATAACAAGAGGGTCTTTTAGTATATCTTCTGAGAGTTCTATTTTGGTTTGGTGTGTGAAACTTCTTGAAAGCGATATATCTAAGTTTATCTCTATTTCTCTGTTCCCTGCTTTTATGAAAGCTTTTGTTTGAAAATTAAGCTCCTGTGATTCATTATATGTTGAGATGATTTGTATTTCGTTGTTTCCAAGGCTTTTTATAGTTGTGTTATTTATGTTTTTTAGTATCTCATTTGTTAGCTTTGCACTTAGTTCATTGTAGGCGAATTCTTGTTTTGTTTTGTCTATGCTGGTTTTTTTTATTTCGTTTGATGAATGATTATTGTTTTCGTTGTTTTTTATACTTGCTTCGATTGAATCTGCTTCAAGTTTGAAGTATTGTGATTTCATTGAAATTGAGTGATTATCGATATACATTATTTTTCCTTGCTTGTATATCGACTTTTATTAGGATATTTTAAATGAAAAGTCTGAACCAACTCCAAATTCACTCTTAATATCTAAATCTGTTTGATGTAGGTTTAGTATATATTTTACTAATGCAAGTCCCAATCCCATAGAATTATCCCATGAAAGAGTGTCTGAACGGTAAAATTTGTTTGTTACTTTTTCTATCTCTTTTGGCTCTATTCCAATGCCTTTGTCTTTTACATGTAAAGAGTCATTTTCTATTAGAATCTCTATCTCATTTTGAGAGTATTTAAGAGCATTGTCTATTAGGTTTGTTATAACAAGTTCTATCATCGTTTTATCTGCATTTATTATGTAGTTATAACCTTTACATGTAAAGAGTCTGTCTGGATGTTTATCTTCAAAACCACCTATTATCTCTTTTGTTAAATCATATAAATCAAACTTCATTATTTTAGGGCTTAAATCTCCATTTTCAAATTTTGTTGCAAGTGAGAGTCTGTCTATCATGTTTGAAATTTTATATGAGTTTTTTACTATCTTCTCTAAAAACCTTTCTCTGATTTTTTCGTTAGTATTTGGGTCATCTAGTAGTGTTTGAGCGTAACCCGTTACAGATGCTATTGGGTTTTTAAATTCATGACTTATTGCAGAGATTATATCACTTCTTTGTTTGCTTATAAGCTTTATTTTTGCAGTATATTTTCTTTTTTGTTTTTCTCTTTTTTCTAATTTTTTTGAGAGATTTTCTATATGTTTTTCTATATCAAAAAACTCTTTTGCAAAAGAGGCATTTACTACAGATCGATAGTTTTTATTTGAGATATCATCTAATGTATTTGTCATTTTTTCTATCTCTTTTTCTATCTTTTGACTAAGTCTGTATATGATATAAACTCCTAACAATATTGAAAAGGCAAAGATAAGTGAGAGCTTTATCCACATGTTGTAAAATTCGCTTGTAATAGAGTTTAGTCCCATAGAAAGACGTATAAATATAGGTTTTTTGTTTATATATGATTGGCTAGCCATATATAAAAAGTCTATATCTAAAGTAGCAGAGTGACGAACTGCATAACCATCAACCTCTGCTCGTGCTATTTTTATCTCTTTTCTATCGCTATGATTTTCCATATCTTTTTTATCAAAATCACTCTCTGCAATGACTACACCATCGTCATCTATGATAGTAAGTCTATTTCCTGTTTTCTCTTTTACTCTTAGTGCAAATTTGTCTATATCTTTTGTAGTAGTGAGCTGTACTTTTATAAGTTCTACTTGGTTTTTGATGAAGTGTTTATATTGGTTTAGATTTATCTCTTTAATAGCAAAATAACTTACTACTGTAGTAAGTAATAGAGTGCTTATAAAGATAAATAAAAAGTTGATTATAAAGTGTTGATGAAGTCTCATTGTATGGTATATCCTACTCCCCATACTGATTTTATATACTCTTTGTCTCCATCAGGGTCAATCTTCTTTTTTAGACGATTAACTGCGACATTAACTGTTTTGTCTTGGTAGTATGTCTCATCCCTCCAAACATGAGTTAAGAGGTATTCACGGTTTAAAACACTGTTTTTGTTCTCGATAAGAGTTTTTAAAAGGTCAAATTCTAGTTTGGTTAACTCTATCTCAGTTTTTGCAACATATACTTTTCTTGACTTCATATCTAGAAGAATATCTTTAAATTCAACTTTCTCAAGGCTAGTTGGATTTGTTCTTTTTAGGATTGCACGTATACGAAGAATTAGCTCTTTTATATTGTATGGTTTTGTAAGGTAATCATCCCCACCACGCTCAAACCCCTCTTCAATATCTTCATCACTATCCTTTGCAGTTGCAAATATGGTAGGTATGTTTATACCATTTTGTCTAAGAGATTTGACAAACTCACTTCCCTCTGTATAAGGCAGATTTCTATCTACTATCATCAAGTCTATTTTCTCCTCTTTTAAGAGGTTCTCTACATTTTTAGTTGATAGGAATCCTATGGTTTCAAATCCTGCTTTGCTTAGGTTATATTCTAACAGTTCTAAGAGATCTTCTTCATCTTCGATTATAACTATAGTTGGTTTATCCAAAATGTTTTATCTCTCCTCCCTTTCTTGCAAATAACATTAGTTTTGTAATATTAACTGACCTGTCAGCCATACGTTCAAGTTTTCTCATTGTACTCAAAATCTCAATAGATTGGGCTGAATTTTCTATATCTTTACATAAATCAGCCATGATATTTTTCTCTAAAATTGAGTATAAGTCATCTGTTTTGCTCTCTTCAACACAAGCTTTTCTATAAAGAGTAGTTATATCTTCTTTGTCTTTTACATGTAAAGACTCTATTGCAAATTCAATCGAGCTAAATGCACTTTTTGCAAGGTGATTTGAGTACTCTTGAAGAGATTTAAAATCTACTTCTGAGTTTATATGACTCTTCATACGCCTGCTAAAACTTTTGATGTTATCACTAAGTCTTACAAGCTCACTTGTTATCTTTAGATATGCAACTAGTTCTCTTAGTTCTACTGCCTCTGGTTCAAATAAAGCAAATGTTTTTAGTATATTTTGGTCTATTTCATTGGCATTTTTTTCAGTGTTTTTGAGTATGTTTTTTGTGTTTTCAAAGTGTTTACATGTAAGAGAGTTTACTCCATCTTCTGCTTCATCAGTAGCATCAATAATGCTCTGTCCTAATGTGTGCAAAAGTTGATATAACTCTTCAAGTTGCTCTTCATATCTGTCTAACATCTATATTTTTCCTTATTAATTTTATATGTAAGAACTTTACTAAATGTTTATTACGATTTGGTAACGAATGGTTTATGGATTAATATATTATAAATTATAATTTAGATAATCTTCTTTGTTATATGAGTAAAATAAACTTAAAAAAGGAAATATATGAAGTCTTTTAAATATTTGATTTTATCATTACTGACTCTATTGTTTGTAAGTGGATGTGCTACAACAAATAGTGTATATTATAAGGGAATGGAAAAGGTAGGTTTTCATAAGCGTGATATTATGGTAGACCGTGTCCAAAATGTACAAGATTCTCAAAGAGATGCACAAGAAGAGTTTAAATCTGCACTTGAACAATTTGGCTCACTTGTTCATATCGAAGATAGTAATTTAAAAAAAGCCTATGAAAAATTTAGCGATGAGTATGAAAATGCAAAAGAAGCTGCCGAAGATTTAGTTAGTCGTATTGATAAGCTTGAAGACGTGTCAGTTGCACTTTTCCAGGAGTGGGAAGAGGAGTTAGAGCTTTATAAAAATGCAAAACTTAAATCTCAAAGTGCAAAACAGCTAAGAGATACGCGTATGAAGTATAAAAAAATGATGAGAGTTATGAGAAGTTCACAAAAGAGCATGAACCCAATCTTAGCAACGTTTCAAGACAATGTTCTTATCCTAAAACACTCTTTAAATGCACAAGCAATTGGGGCATTACAAGGTGAGTTTGGTACCTTGAAAAAAGAGATTTCTTCGTTAATATCTCAGATGAATCAATCTATAAAAGCTTCTGATGCATTTATAAAAGAGATGCGTTAAAACAAACTTAACTTAAAAGAGAGTAACCTTCTTCTCTTTTTTGTTGAAGTTAATTACTTCTTTTTATGCTTGTTTCTATTATCTTTTCTTTTTTGGTGACGTTTTTCTTGATGGACTGATTTTATCCAAAGCCAGTTGACTATGTTGTAAACCAAGAGAGAGACTACAACGGAATAAAAAAGAGTTCCTACGTATAAGGGTATAAAGATATCATCAAGATGTTCTTGGAACCATTTGACTGTAAGTTCTACATTTAAGGATTCTGCACCGATTAAAAAGCTTCCTGTTAAATATTCCAAGTAGTACATAAAAGGCATAGTAAGGGGATTACTAAGCCATACTGTTGCTAGAGCAATAGGTACGTTAAATCTAAAAAAAGGAGTAGTAAAAACCACAGCCAGCATTTGCATAGGCATAGGAACAAAACCCCAAAATATACCTACCATAAGTCCACGTGTGACTGATTTTCTGTTTACAGATAAGTATTCTCTAGGAATTTTATGTTTTTTTATAAAATCATCTAGTTTGCTTTTTTTATTACTTTTTTTAAATATCTTTCTAATCATGGTGCGAAGTATATCATAAAATTTTTTAGATAAAACCTACAAGTTAATTCATTCTGTGATTTCTAAGAAATTTAAATACTTAAAAAATTAATTAACAAAAATTAAACAATGACTAAATTATAACTACACATAAAATAATTATAATTTCAGTACAAATTCAAAAAAGGAAGAAAAATGAAGACAGAAAATAAGCTAAAATTAGCAGGCGTTCTTTTAGGAACAACACTTATCACGGCAACAGCTGCTGTTGCAGGAGCTAGTGACGGAAAGTGTGGAACAGGAAGTTGTGGAGATAAAAAAGCTAAATCAGAAAAAATGATGAAAAAAGATAAAGATGGGAAATGTGGAGCAGGAAGCTGTGGAGATAAAGCAGAAACAAAGAAAGAGATGAAAAAAGACAAAAAGATCAAAGCAGCTAGTAAAAGTGCCGATGCCAAATGTGGCGCTGGTAAATGTGGCTAATCTTTAGGTTCAAGTTATGAACAACATAAAAGGATTAGGTCTAGGTCTTAGAAGAGATTTTTTACAAGAGATCGATGAAAATGGGTTTTTGCCAGACTGGTGGGAGATTGCTCCTGAAAATTGGTTTGATATTCCTTTTCATCACAGAGAAAAATTTGAACAGATGGTATCTGTAAGACCAACAGTTGCCCACGGGTTATCTCTTTCAATAGGTTCACAAGAACCTGTTGATAAGAAATTTTTAAAGCAGATGAAAAATTTTCTAGATTATTACAATATAGAGCACTATTCAGATCACATAAGTTTTACCTCACTTATGGGTTCTCAAAGTTATGACTTACTTCCTCTTAGTATGACAAGTAAAAGTATAACGCATATAAGTGAAAAGATAAAACGAGTAGTAGATTTTATGCAAAGACCTCTTATCTTGGAGAATGCAACATATTATTATGTTCCTGATTCTGATATGAGAGAAGTTGATTTTATAAATGAGTTGATGGAAAAATCAGGAGCTAAATTACTTCTAGATGTTAATAACATCTATGTAAATGCTAAAAATCATAGTTTTGATGCACATGACTTTTTAAATGAACTAGATTTAACAAAAGCTGCTTATATACATGTAGCTGGGCACTATGAAGATAAAGATCTAGGAATGATAATAGATTCTCATGGAATGCCTGTAAAGGATGAAGTATGGGATTTTTTAGGTGATACGCTTAAAAAAGTAGATATTCCTGTCATGATAGAGAGAGATAACAATATACCCAAGTATAAAGTGATGAAAAAAGAGTATAAGATACTTGAGGGAGTTGTTAAAAATGCGAGAATTTAATGCTCAGAAAAAACTTATGGATATTGCTTTTGAAAATGTAAAATTACCTAAGAATCATCAAGGATATAAGGTATACAAAGCCTTAGTTTTCCATAGGTTTTTTGAGGTGTTAAGTAACGCATATCCAGTGTTTTATAAAACTGTTGATAAAAAAAGATTTAAAAAAGTAGTTTATGAGTTTATGAGATATGGGGCTAAAACAGAAGTCATGTGGAAATTGGCAAACGAGTTTAGAATTTTTGTAAAAAAAGAGAAAAAGTTTAAAGATATACCTTATGTAAATGAGCTTCTATGGTTTGAGTGGGTCGAAGTAGAGTTAATGATGAAAAACTACAAACCTAAAAAAGGCAAAAAGTTCTCTTTTAAAAATGAGTATGAGTTAAATTCAAATACACTTTTAAAAAAGTTAAAGTATAAGGTATTTGAACAAGGAAGTTATGATAAAAAAGGTGAGTATTTTCTTCTTGCATATTATGACTTTTATGATTACCATGTTTATTATAGAGAGATATCAATTTTAATGTTTTTGTTTTTAAAAGAACTAAACAAAAATGGAATCAAAAAAGCAGTAAGTTTGATAGCAAAAATGAGTGAACAAAAGAAAAAAGAAGTAAAAGAGTTTTTTAATGAAACTCTTAATGAGCTAGTTAGCTTAAACATATTAAAAAGGATATAAAATGTCAGTAAAAGAATGCTACACAAATGTAGAAAAAATAACAGATAATTTTCAAAGTATAGCTTTATTGTTTGCAAGATTGACTATAGCTTATGGTTTTTATGAACCAGCAATGAAAAAATGGCAAGGTATGGACAATGTAGCTTCCTGGTTTGGTTCTATGGGGATCCCTTTTCCTACACTAAACGCATATATGGCGGCATCAACAGAGACTTTGGGAGTAATTTTACTGACTTTAGGTCTTTTTACAAGACTAATTTCTATACCTTTAATAGTAGTGATGTTAGTTGCAATATTTTTAGTACATTTTCAAAATGGCTTTAGTGCAGCAGCCAATGGCTTTGAAATACCGTTTTATTATATGTTGTTTTTAATGATATTTGCATCATTTGGCGCAGGTAAGATAAGTTTAGATAACTTTATATTTAAAAAGTAAATTAGTGCATAGTTTGAAAATATAAGAGATATATGAAATAAGTATGTATAAATTTTTAAAATAAAACTTTTCCAAAATTGCTATTTTAACTGTATCAAAATATCTTTAATGAAGTAGAAATTTTTAATTTTTTATAAATATAAACTACACAAAAAAAGTATATAATAACTTCAAAGGAAAATAAGATGAGAATTTTACTCTTAGAAGATGACCCCATTCTTTCAGATATACTTACTCATCATCTACGTGAGAGTGGATATGAAGTTAAGCATGTAGAAGATGGAGAGAAAGCTATGGATTTGGTTAGTAGCCAAAAGTTTGATCTGCTTCTTTTTGATATAAATGTTCCTAAAAAAAGTGGATTAGATGTAGTAAAGGCTCTTAGAGAATATAACAACACAACACCAGCAATAGTTATAACAGCTTATCAAGATACAACTCATATGAAAAATGGTTTTGAGAGTGGTTGTGATGATTATATAAAAAAACCTTTTGATTTAGAGGAGTTGGATTTACGTATAAATAACATTAAAAAAAGATTCTCTATAGAGAGTGAAGATAGAGTTAAACTTGATGTAGATACTACTCTAATCCCAACAAAAAATAAATTATTAATTGAAGATAAAGAGTATCAAATAGCCCATAAAGAGTGTGAAATACTTCTATATTTAAGTAGGCACAAAAAACGGGTAGTTTCAGCAGATGAACTTATGCAAAATCTGTGGGAGTATGAGTCTATGCCAAGTGATGCTACAATAAGAGTCTATATAAAAAACTTAAGAAATCTACTTGGATATGATAGGATTCAAACTATAAGAGGAAGTGGGTATTACTTTGAATAACGAAGAGAAAAAGGCACTTGCTAGTTTTTTGATAATATATATACTTTCAGCTATGGTTTTAGTATCTATTATTGGTGTTTTGTACTATAAAAAAGAGATAGTATCTATTTATGACAAATGTTCCATTGAGATGGCTAATAAAGCAATGAAAATAGAAAAAGAACTTATGCATGCTCATATGGAAAAAAAAGAGTATAAGTTTAATCCTGATTCACAAACACTTAATGTTGGACTGTTTGATAAAAGTGGAAATATGTTATATTCAAATCTTGAGTCTAAAAAAGTATTTTTTTCACAAAAAGCTTACAAAAACAATACACATGAATACCATATTGATAAGCTTGAAACTCCTCTTTTAGAAGTAAGCTATATAGTAATTGAAGGTAGTGAAGGAGTAGCACAAAGATTTAAATTAATTGTACTTATAGGTTTGGTTGTCTTGGCTTCGATGGTGTTTATTGGTTTTACTGGATACTTTTTAAGTAAACTTCTTATAGCTCCAATAAAAGCAAGAATGGACAAATTAAATTGTTTTATCAAAGATAGTGCACACGATATAAACACACCAGTATCAGCTTTGATGATGAGTGTATCATCTTTAAAAGCTAAAGAAGATATAGATAAAAGGGTAGTAAATCATATTTCAATCAGTGCAAAACTTATATCTCAGATATACAACTCCTTATCTTTTATAGCTTTTAATGAAAAGGATGAGGTTATAAATGAAGAGTTTGATTTGAGTGAACTCGTTAAAGAGAGTGTAAAGTTTTTTACAGAAATCGCAGCTAGTAGAGGTAATACTATAGTAGTTGATTTAGAACCAACTCTCATCAATATGGATCGTTCACGTATACAAAAAGTTATAAACAACCTTATATCAAATGCTTTGAAATACTCGTATCCAAAAACTGAGGTAAAAATAACAATAAAAAATCATCTCTTTTGTATAGAAGACAAAGGCATAGGAATAGCCAAAGAAGACCAAAAAGGTATTTTTGACAGGTATGAGAGAAAGAGTAAAGAGATAGGTGGCTTTGGCATAGGACTCGATATAGTAAAAACAGTTTGTCATTCATATGCAATAGATATAAGCTTAGAATCAGAGTTAAAAAAAGGAACAACTTTTTATCTGAAATTTCCTCATAGAGAAGATAACTCTTAGTTGAACCTTTTTAATTCTTGTTTTAGATTAAGAAGAACATCACTTTGTCTTAGAGATATATAGTTTCTAAGTTTAGATTTTATGATTGTATTAGGAGATATATTTAAAACTACTTTGTCGTTGATTATACTGTAAATCATTGCTTTTGTTTTTACCATAGTTAAGAAACTTTTTTTAGTTGGTATTTGAAACTGTAAAGTTAACTCAGTATTCCATAGCGGTTTTTCACTAAGTGATTTGACATTTTCAGCTTTTACATTAAGAACTACAGAGTTTTCTGAGAGAGAAGATATACTACCATCAACTAGTTTTTTGCTCTCTAATGAAAGAGAAGAGTAGATATCACGTTCAGGCTCGACTCTTACTCCGCTTCTTTCTACAGGAGAAGAGTCAAGAAACTCTAGATTTCCAAGAACCATTAGAGACTTACTTGGTTCAATTTTGACTATAGAAGCTTTTATAACTGTAGGTATAAGATCGTGTTGAATAAAAGTAAATTTCTCACTCTCATAAAAAGGAAATTTTACAGGATCAATTTTGAGTTGAATTAAGCCTTGGTCAAACCTCAATATTTCAACTTTTTCTGTTATAGGAAGACCTTGATAGAAGTTAAAAAGTTTTATAATGCTTGATTTTTTAAAGATATTTTCTAAAACTTTTTTATCACTTTGTGTCTCATAAAAGTCAAAATCTAAAGTTCCATAAAAAATCTTTTTTCTAGAAGATAGTTTTGACATAACATAGTATTTATCTAGTC
>CBDLTN010000072.1:0-11890 GCA_965306065.1 uncultured Sulfurospirillum sp.
CTGCTAATATCTTAATAGTCATATCTCTTTCTGCCGCTGATATACCAGTAGTACAAAGCCTAGCATCAACCGAAACTGTAAAAGCTGTTTCGTGCTGTGAGTCATTGTCTGTAACCATAGGGGATAGTTTTAGTCTATCTGCTATAGTCTTTGAAACTGAAACACATATGAGACCTTTTGCTTCACTTGCCATAAAGTTGACTTTTTCTGGAGTTGAAAATGTAGCAGGATATACTAAATCACCTTCATTTTCTCTATCTTCATCATCGCACATAACGATCATTTTACCTTGTTTCATATCTTCTATTGCTTGTTTAACTCTTTCAATTGCTGACATGTTTTTCCTAATTTGTTAATTTTTTTTATATTTTACAAAAAAACCCTTGACAAACAAATAAAAATCGACTATAATTTCACCTCACTTGAACAGAGTGAGAGTTTAAATGTCGCGGGATAGAGCAGTTTGGTAGCTCGTCGGGCTCATAACCCGAAGGTCGATGGTTCAAATCCGTCTCCCGCAACCAATTATTTTTGTTTCGAATATTGGGGTATCGCCAAGCGGTAAGGCACTGGTTTTTGGTACCAGTATTCGGGGGTTCGAATCCCTCTACCCCATCCACCTTTTTTAAATTTCCACAACTTTTAACACCTCTCAAACACCTTTAAAAATTTGCCTTATTTCTTTCTTTAAATCTTTGATATCTTTTACGACAAGAAAAGTCAAAATAATAACCCTTATGTGTTACAAAACGACCACATCCACACTTACATATTTTTGTAGCCTGGTCTGTCAAATTTATTTTTTTATTTAGATCAGTCACATTAGTTAGTGCTGCCGAGTCACAGTTATTTATTTTATTACCAGGATCGGTCACATCTTTTACAGCATTTGCAATTACTCTTCCCATAGAAAGTGGTACACCATTACCAATAAGTTTCTTTTTACCTTTAACTGTAAAATCAGGAAGATTAAAATCATCTTTTAAACCTTGTAATTTACAAAGTTCTTTAAATGAACGGTTATCACTAGCTAAAGCACAATGATTTGAATTAGGTTTTATTTTGCCACGTTCCCATTGAATATATAAATTATCTTTGTGACCAAATTGTATATGTCTTAGTCTTGTTGTATATTCATACCAACCTTGATTTATATCTATTCTTTGATGAGAGTAATTATCTATTTTTACATTTGGTACATTACGAACATTTTCAAAAAGAAACCAAGTAGAATCACATTCTTTTACTATGCGTACAAATTCATCTAACATTTGTAATCCATAATGATAATCTTCTTTTTCCGGTCGGTAACGATTAATATCTGAAAAAAGTTGACAAGGTGGACCACCGATAACGCCATCAAATTTATTTATTATTCCTTTAAATTCTCTAATGTCTTGACCATAGATAATATCTCCAGCACTTACAACACAAAAACCTGCTTCACGAAATGCCTTATCTAATAATCCAACACCTGTAAATAATGATAGAACTAATTGCATTTCCTATCCTGGTCTGTCACATTTATTTTTTTATTTAGATCAGTCACATTAGTTAGTGCTGCCGAGTCACAGTTATTTATTTTATTACCAGGATCGGTCACAACAATACTTTTAAATATTTTTGATATAACTTCCTTTGCTGTTTCTGGTTTCATAGTTATATATTTTTGAGTAATCTCTATATTTGTATGACCTAATGCGTAACTTATATGTTCTATTGGAAGATTTAAAAAGTTAATAGAATAAGTTCCAAGTAAGTGTCTAATGTCATGTAATCTAATATATGGTAAATCATTTTTATCAAGTAGTCTTTGCCATGCCTTGCGTAAGTCTTTAAATCTAGTGAGTGTAAGAGGGTTTATAAATACATATCCACTAGGATATTTTTTGTTTTGATTTAAACAAGCTATTAAATAATGTTTATGCAACCTTTTATATAGTTCATCTGTCATAGTGTAGTTCATGTTCTTTTTTGCTTTATTTATTTTAGCTGGTATTGAATACTGTTTTTGTTCAAAATCTACCATATCCCAAGTAAGAGAAAGTACTTCATTTCGTCTACGTCCATGTAAAAGAAAAAAGAATACATCACAATAGATATTTTCATCATGTTCCATTATTGATTTAATGAAAGCTTTTTGAACTTCAAGAGGAAAATTAAAGTGACGTGTATTATCAAATTTTGGTAACTCTATATCTAATGTAGGATTATGTTTAACAAGTCTTTGTTTTTTAGCAAATTTGAAAAGTACTTTTAAGATAGATAGTATATTTTTAACTGTTTTAACTTTATAGTCTTTCTTTACCAAATCATTAGTAAATAGTTGAACATCTAAATAATCAATCTTTTTTAGTTTTTTTATTCCTAAAGTATTTTCAATATGTTTTTTATAATATGATTTATTTGTTTTAAGTGTTTGCTCTGATACTAAAACTTCTACATGTAAAAAGTATTGAGTGCTTAGTTTATTTAGTGTCATTAAAATAATCTTTCTTTTGTAATATCAGCCATGAGAGAAAAGAAAGTATCATATTTTTCTAATCTCATTTTTAAAAGTTGATTAGTTTCAAGTTGAAATATTGCCTTTTTCATAGGTAAAGGAATAATGATTTTTTTAGAAGCCCATCTATTAACAGTACCATCTGAAACACCTAATAATCTTGATAATTCTTTTTGAGTGATTTTCAAATTAAAACAACAACGTTTAACAGGACACTTATGATTAGATAAATGTTTCATTTTATGCTCCTCTTTTGTATCTATCAAATCTGTGAAAAGCTTTATAAAAAGCACCAGTATGTAAGTCAGCTATAACTCTGTTAGATTCTTTAAATTGTGTATTTTTAACAGAATAAGAAAAAAGAGCTTTTTTAACTGATAAATCAAAACCACATGGAGATAATTCTTTATTTTGTATTTCTGTATTGAAATTATTTAAAGGTTCAATTTTTATATCATCAATTAAACCACGTTTTATACATTCGTTTTGAGTTATGCCAAAATGTACTAAATCAGTTGTGTCTATGTTTCTACTTATTTTTAAGTAGTATTGATATAAATCTAAACTTTTCATTTTTGATGGAACTATAACCATTTTTAAAAGTTTTCCATTATCTAATAAAAACTTACTTGAAACACCTTCAATATGTACTGGTATAGGTTTTTTAACATCTTCTATTGGCTTATGAATAACAAACTTTTTAGGCTTTTTAGTTGGATTATTTCTATCAATTTTATACATAGAAATATTGTCAGATTTTTTATAAACTATATGAAAACTTGTTTCTATTCCATCATCAACCAGAACACTTATTTCAGACACTTTATAGTCAGTTGATTCTAGTTTAATAAAGTCTTTATCATGGTATTTCCAAGAATCGTATTGAACTTCTACTTGTATATCTCCCATTTTATAAAGCTTTGTAGTATTTAAAAGGTTTTTATATTCATCTTTAGAATTCATAAGTCTATATATACGAAGAGGTATAAGAGTTCGTGAAGTAGAAAATTTTCTTATTTGATGATATGCGTACCAGTAACCAACATCATCAAGTTTATGAGTTTTAGAATTAGAAAATGATTTTAAAATATATTTGAGAATATAAGCAACTACTCCACCAATACCATCGTCAAAATCTGTTTTTATATCAAACCTTGTTTCACTAAAATATTTCTTTGCTAACTTTACAAATCTTTCTTTAAACTCAGGAGGTATTAAAGCAACAATATGAACATGAGGAGTACCATCAATCATAGGTTCATAAGTTCTCATAAATATAAGACGTTCGCCATATTTCTTTTTTATATCTTTAAATATTCGTTGACTTAAAAATTTAGTCCATTTTTCAGACTGATATTCACGAGCTTTATTAACATAATCAAACTCTCCATTAAAACGAGGATTATCAACCATTTTTATTCTATCTCTTTTTAATTTAACTTGTTTCAATGGTTTAAGATAACTAGGTGGTGTTAAAGTCATAAAAACATCAGCTGTAAAACCAATTTCTTTTGCATATTTACGAATAGTACTAACTCTATTAAAAATTTCACCATAATATTTATCAGGCTTTATATTGGAAGAAATAGACATATCGTATAGGCTAATATATTTTTCTTCATTTATTTCTATAAAAGTATCTTTTAAAAAATTTCGTTGAGACTCTAATCTTTCATCAACTTCTTTTTTAATTTCTGGTGTAATACCAAATATAGAATCTATATTTGTTTTCTTACTTGCAAATAGATAACGCTTTCCATCTTTATAAATAAATCTCGACATTTTTTTCCTTTTTCTTGCTTAGCCATGAATGGCTAAGATAACTTAATATAGACACAAGAGCGACTTCCACCAAAGAACCCACGGCAAGCCGTGGAACCTTTGGAGAGTTCGCAGTCGCTTACTCCGTAAGCTTTGTTAGTTAGAGATAATAATTGTAAATGTTTCATCTTTAACCTCTGTTGTTTCATGTGATGTAAGAGTATTAAGAACTGGAACATACTCTATAACTGGTATTGATGTTTTCTTTTGATATTCTAATTTTGAAGAAAGTCCACCTAAAATAAGAGATGAATTTATATCTAATGTTATATGTGTTTGAATACGTCTTGAAGCTATGGTTGGTGTAATTGATTTTTCTAAAATTGATTGTATACGTATATCTAAATCAGCATCTAAATGAGTTTCACTTACAACAACATTTGTAAATTTTAACTTTAAACCCACGTCTTTATATTCATAACTATCTTGTTTTACTGTTTGAGTATCTTGGGTTGAAGTTGATGTTGTAAGATAAGGAATGTTTTGAACTGAATCAACCAAAGCATCATTTTTATCAGATAGAGTTACATTTGGATTATCAAGTAACCTAGTGTAACCATTATCTTTCATTAAATTTATAAAAGCATAGAATTGTGTAGGATCAGTTAAAGTAGTTGAGAAATTTACTTTAGAAGTTACAAGCTCTATATATTTACCAACATCTACATGTAAAGCTTTAAAATCTAAACCTATGTCTTTTTGGTCTTTGTTTAAAGTACCAATGATAGTAATTTGTATGTTTCTTTGTAAAAAAGAATTATCCAAATTATCTATTTGTTTTTTAATCTCTTCATATTTATCTTTAGTTGTATAAAGTAGTAATCTATTTTTCAAAATAGTATTTTTAATATTTGGATACAAAGACAAAAAATATTTTTTTATATCATTTGAACTAAGATACTTATATTTTATAATATATGAACTCTCTACTGGAAGAAGTGGTATATCTTCTTTTTTTGGTGGTTTGGGTTTCTCTTTATATATAAGAGCTACATCGCCAACAGTTTTTAAAGATAAATCATTTATCTCTAATATCTTTGAAAGTAATTCCATAGATACTTTTTTGTTTTTAAAATCATAATTAGGTAGATAGATATGAAAATCTTTTTTTATACTATCAGACATAACTATGTTTTTATGTGTAGTTTGTGAAATCTTTTGTACAAAATCTGAAAGGGTTATATTCTTAAAATCTTTAGCGACTGAATATATTACTAGTAGAACCAGTAGAACGATTATCTTTTTCATGTTTTTCTCCGAATTGTTTTTTATTGAATAGTTTCAAAACCTGATTTAGTTTGTTATCACACTCTAAAATATATGTGTAATAGTTTACGTCTGTAACATTGTTTATAATTACTTTGCATTTAAATTGGTCTATGATTTCAAACATAGATTTTTTAGTGAATGTCATATCTACTTGTTTAAAATTACATGTAGATGTAAAACAATCAACTACAAAAAAAGAAGTATTTGAAACTTGTTTTGGTTTCTCTTCTTTATAACTAACACGTTTATTTGTAGGATTATTGTCTTTTTTTGAGATGTTATTATCTAACCTTTTATTTGGTAATGGTTCATCTTTTTCCATAGAACTAGTAATCAAAAAGAAAGCAACAAAAACCCCAACAGATAAAAGAATTATTGGTAAAAGTAGTTTTGAGAATATAGATTTACTTATGACATTACTTCCAGAACTATACAAAGAAAAGATTTTTTCAGTAAGTTTTAGTGAAGTAGTACCCATTATATTTGCATGATATTCTTGATAACTTGCATATTTTCTATATCTGAAACTTTTTGAGAAAAATCTTTTAGAAGCTGGATATGCAACATACATAGTTTCTATAAAAGAGAGATATTTTTTATTGATAAGGTTTTTATTTTGAGTTACAAGGTCTATATCTATATTAAAGTGTCTATGATAACTAAGGAATCTTATTAGTGTTTCATCTGCTCTATCTTCAAAGTATAAATGACATTCATCAATAATAATAAGAGAGTCCATATATTTAGCATAAACACCTTTAGACTTTACATAGTTATCATAATCTTCTTTTAGTGATTTTTCATCTGATTCTTTCTTATCATTTAATTTTTTCTGAGTTTCATACTCTTCTTTATCTTTAGTATATTTTTTTTGTAGTACTGGATTATATGTCTGATACTCTTCATCACTTACATAGTTAAATTTTAAAGAAATATTATCAGTAGACAATTCTTTAGATTGTTGATGATACTTATACTCTAAATCTATATCTTTTTTTAAGTCCATAAATTCAAAAGATTGAACATAATCAGGTTCATTTGCTAATTCATTACATTTTTTTAAATCAAGACCATTAATATTAGTAAATATATGTTTATATTTTTTGTCAGTTGAAGTTATAAGTTTATTTATCTTATCAACCTCATAATAAGTTTTACCGCTTCCTGGTACTCCACTAGTTAAATCAATCATAATATTTGCTTAGAATGTTGGTTGGTTGATAAAGGTCGACCCCTATCGGGTACATTGAATGAGAAATTAAGAGTACTTAATATTTCACACAATGAGTCTTTTAGGCATAATTTGAAGTTGAACACACTTTGTAAAATATCTAAATATGTATTCTCTTTTTTTTCATTTAATTTTTTCTTTTTTTTATTAGAAAAGATAAGAGAGCTTATAATTAATGATTTCATCTTTATAGCCTAATTGAACCACTAAGAAGATTTATACCATCAGTGAACATATCATAAATAATTTTTATCAATTTTAGATAAACATAATAAAGAGCACGAATGAAAATCAAAGATAATATGCTTATTAAGAGATTACCAGCTGTTACTATTGCAGTACTCAAACCACTTGCATATATAAAACCTTTTAAGTTCTCAACAATAACAGATAAAGAAATTCCATAAGCTTCGCCACTTCCTACATTTATGTTTTGAAAAGAATCTACAAAATCAGATATAACAGACCAAAGATTTAACAAAAAACCAGTAAACCAAAATGCGAAACTCATTAAAGCAGCGATTATCAAAAGTTGTACAGTTTTTTGCATAACAAACAAAACAGTAGAATAACCAAACCTCTTTACAAACCAACCTAAAAGACTAGCAATAAAACCACCAACCATACCAAAAAATGAAGTTAAAATAGGCATATTAATCTCCTCTTGCTACAAGATATTTAACTGAAAAACCAATAACACTAAAAGTAGCTAATAAAGTAAAAATCAAAGCAAGTATTGGTCTATAAGGTGCAACAAACATACAAGGGTCAATAAATATAGTATGACCCTCAAAGAAACTAGCATTAAAACCACAAGTACCAGTTATCTCATTAACAACTGGTTTGTTTTCTAAAATAGCTTTTGAATCATCAAACAAAGTTGTAAGTTCATTAATGTTACCTACCATACCATCAACAAAATCTTTATAAGAATTAAAACCAACATCAAACAAATCAATAGCATCATTAAACTGTTGAACTCTTACAGTAGCTTCTGCGATTTCTTTCGGAATTGGAGTATCTATAATAGATTGTATTTTACTTTCTATTGATTCAAGTTTTACAATTACTGGGGATAAATCAACAGCACTTTTAGAAGAATTGGTAGTAATAGAATTAGTCGCATTATTAGTTGTTGTTACAGTTCCAGTAGATGTAGTAGTTGTTATAGATGTTGGTTTAGAAATAACATTTGTTATAGCACCATTACCATCTTTAAAAGTTTGATACGAAGTATTGAAAATTTTTGTACCTGATTTTGTAGGAATATTTGTAGTAGTAACAACATCATCAATAATACGTCCATCAACATTATATTTAGTACGAGATATATCAAGATATGTTTTAGTACCATCTGGGTACTTTGTAAAACCTTTATAAGTAGATTCCACTCTATCAGATAAGGCAATTTGAGTATCTTTAACTAAGTAAGTAGGATATGATTTTGTTTCAGTTCCAACTAATTTAGAATTTAAATTTATAGTAGTTTCAACTTGTCTATTTATTGGAGATGATTCTAAAACTGATAAATTAGGAACTGAACCATCTTTTGAGATTTTAGCAGAACCTAACATATTATTAGTAAACTCTAAACTATCCCCACCTTTATAAAAAAAATCATCTATTTCTTTAGCAACAACAGGAAACTTAGGAGGGTTTACAGTTGGAGGAATAGGATCATTTATTTTAGGATTATAAGTACTGGGAGTTTGTGGTAAGTCCCATCCATTTTCTCTAAACTTTTGGTATGTATCCCACCAACTAGTAGGATTGTCTTTTGGAGGAGTTTTAGGACTTAAAGCAACCTCATAAGCTACACCATCACTACCAATCTGCATTTCTATAATTTGAGCTTCATGAGTTGCTAGATTTGGTTTAGGTGTTTGTGTAGAACTTGCAAACTTGTTTTTTATAGCATTAAAACCATTTTTACCAACAGCAAAAAGTTTATCAATAAGTTGAACTGCTAAATCATTTTCAGCTTTCCACAAATAAGAAAAAGGCATAAAACCAATTATATTATGTGTTGCGTCATTTATAAAAAGACTTTTACTATAATTTTCACTTACACAACCCTCTCCATACATAAGAGCATTAGAAGTAATAGCTTCAACTCCACTATCTAAAGAACCATAAACAGCACCATTTATAGCTTCACAATCAGTTTGTGACAAAGTACTATCAGGAACACATCTTTTATTAGTAGCCCAATAACCATGCCAAGCATCAGTAACTTTATAAATCATAGGAGCAGGACAATCTATATCAGGTTTACAAGTTCCAATAATTTCATCATCATTAAAACCATTTTTGCAAATACATTTACCATCAACTTCGTCTTGTGTTTCAGGGTCACAAGTTGGAGAATCAGGTATACAACGCCACAAAGTACTACTATCTGTTGCAGTTTTAGTAGTTCCACTTGGACAAGAAGAAGTAAATGCATCATAAGGTATTATGTCATTTTGTCTATAATATGCAGCATTATAAGGTACACATTTATTATAATAATAAATTCTAGGATAAAGCCACAAAGTATAAGGAACATAATCAAGTGTTGCTGATGAACATTGACTAGAAGTATCAATTTCATGACCAATAACGTTTTCTGTATCAAAACGAATATAATTAGTACCATTTTTACTTATCATAAGTTCAGCAAAAGCAAAAGAGTAACAAACCATTAAACCTAAAAGTATCTTTTTCATTTCCATTCAACCTTTATTTCTAGTGCTTTTTCAAACAGTTTGGGACAAGAGCAGTAAATATACATCATTTTATTAATCCTAAAAGTAGAATGTGTAGAGGGTAAAAAGCATAAAAAACATATTTATTTAAAAATGATTTAAAGTTTAATTTGTAATTCATATCTATATAAATCAATCCAAGAAGTAAAAACAAATAACCATTTATATAATATGGATTAAGTAGAAATAACGAAAGAGATAAAAGTATAAAACTATATATATTTTTTTCATTTAAAAAATAGTAAAAAGCTATAAAACACACAACAGAATAAAAACTATATTCAGCATATAAAGAAAAAAGAAATGGTATCCAAATAAAAAGAAAACCTTTTTTTTCAATTATATATATAGTCAATAAACCCAAAGCAATAGAAACAAATATATTTAAAGGAAACATATAAACATTAAAAGTATAAATATAAAATGGAGTTGATATTATAGAAAATATAAACATTCTATATATGTAATTAGATTTAGAACGAGTGTAGTACATATAAGAACTAACAGCTAAATATATAAAGATAGGATATGCCAAACGACCTAAAAAATCTAAAACAAAGTATTGATCATCAAAAAGTATTTTATTGATATGGTCTAAAAGCATGGTAATAATTGCGATGTATTTTAACAAAATTAATCCTTTAACATAGAAGCAGAAGCTAAAGCAATACCTATAACAATTGACATAGTTAAACAAATTCCCATAAAATAATAAAATGCAGGTTCTGTTACAACTTCCATTATTTACCCTTTCTTGAAACAATTAGAGAAAAACCAAACAACCAAGTAAAACCACCTAGCAAACCAGTTAATCCTAATAAAAACATATAATCTTGATAAGCTAATCCAAGTTTTAAAGGTATAGAAGATAAAGAGCATATATCATTGTCAACGTCATATTCATAACCATTTAAAAAAACTTCTGATGGAGCAGAACTAGTTACTAAAACAGTTGGAGCAGAAGATTTATAATAAAGAACCGAACCACCACTGAACCAATAATCAGTAACACAATAATTACTAGAAGATTTAAGAAAATCAGCATTAAGACTTGAAAATGATAAAATTGTAAAGAGAAGAAAGAAAGATATTTTTTTCATTTTAAAACCTTATTGAGGATAAGGGGAGTTGAACCCCCTTATTTGTTATCTAAGGAAGCCCTTTGCTTTATAAGCAAGACCAACTATAACAGTGATTCCAAGACCAACACCAGCAACAGCATAAAACGTTGTATAATCAGGAGTTGGAACAGTAATAGAAGGTGCTGCATTTAAAACAGTACCACCAGCAACAATAACAGCAGTACCTACTGCTTTAGCTTTAGATTTCAAAGACATAAAGTCTCCTTTTTTTAGTAGTAGACGAAACTCGTCCCTAACAAAGGCACTTATCCACAAATGCCTTTTATAGGAGGAATTAAAGAGGGTCTTTACTTTTTACTTTCTTTATGAGATTCCATAAATGCTTTTAAATCAAAACTTGGGTCAATTTCTACTTTTGTTTGATTTTTGATTGGTATTTTCTTATCTCCTTGAACTTGAAAAGCTTGTTTTTCTTCTGTTACTGGGAGCATTACAAACTTTCTAGCAACATACTCACGTTCAAAAAATTCTGTAAATTGTGAAGTTGAAATTTGATTGTTATCTAAAAACTTTTTAGGAAAACTAATCACAAGAGTTTTAAGAGACTTGTTATCGTCTGTTACTTGACCAGATTCATCTATACGTTGATATTTTGATGAAAAGTTTACAAGTAGTTGAGCCCAATAACTCTCAGGATTATTTTTGTCTGCTTTGTTGTAGTTTGCATTAGCTTGAATTGGAAGAACTCCGATTAGGCTTATACGGTTGTGTTGGTTTTGGAGACTTGGTGTCTCTGACTCGAATTGGTCCACAATGGTAGTTATGAATTTACTCATAATATTCCTTTCCCGAACAAAGAATTTTCATGAGAGGTAATTCGGGTACCTCTCACGGAATAAAGTTTTGAGGACATTAATTCAGTTGGTCACTACGATTTTTAACAATTTTGTTATAATAAGAATAAAGTTTCGGGGCTTTTTAAAAAATATATTAAAGCTCCAAAATGAATGTATAAATATTATACATCAACGAGAAAATTGTAAAATAATTATACTTAATAAAAACTTAGTAAAATAGACTTATGTATAATAAATATACGTTTTAATAGCAGGGGAGATAATAATTTGACAAGAGAAGAATTGGCAAAAACTTTAAAAATAACTAGACAAACTTTAAATAATTGGGAAAAAGAAAAACCAGAATTAGTAAGATTAATCAATCAAGGATTAACAATAGA
>CBDLTN010000073.1:0-11799 GCA_965306065.1 uncultured Sulfurospirillum sp.
AGGTATGTTTATCGGTGTAGATGAATATTCAAAAAGTTACTTAGGATTAGAGTCTTATGAATTTAATTTTAGTATAGCTATTAACTCAAAAGAGTGGTATGTAGATCAAATTCATATACTTATGGCTTTGACATCACAAGTATATTTTGAAAACAAAGATGACGAACTAAATTTTTCTATTTTTAAAAGACCTCCACCTTTTAAAGAAAGACCTGTTGGTAAACTTATTGGTGTAGTTCTAACCAGCACTATTCTAAGTTTAGCTTATCCGGCTTATCAATATGGACATGCACAGTTTTTGCAAATACAAGTAAATCAGGCTACTAAAAAGTACAAAAAAGCTAATATTGAAGCAAATGAGATTAGAGCAAAGATAGCAAAACTTAAAAAAGATAAAGAAAAAATAATCAATTTGCTAAAAAAGGAATCTAATAAACTAGAATTTAGAAAAAAATTGCTAACTGAAATATATAAGAAAAAAACAGATTATTCAATGAAAGCACTTATATTAGTTGAATTAATTGAAATATCAAATAAATATAAATCTAAAATGTCAGTTATCAACTACAGTGATAATAATATAAAATTATCTATTCAAAACAGAAGTGAAAAAAAAGTTACTGAATTTATTGAAGAGTTAACCGAACTCAAAAAATACAAAATAACTACTGATAAGATTGAAAAAGATGTGAAAAACAACCTTTATCTTAGTCAGATAGTGGTAGGACTTTAATCATGAGTGAAAATAGTACATTTGATAAAATAGACAATTATCTAAAAGGTAAAAAAAGTAGTGAACTCTCTCTAATCTTTCTAATGATATTTGTTGCTATTGCTTTTGTGGTATATTCTTCTTTTTTCCCTATTACGGAAAAGATACTTAAGCAAACTAAGAACTCCCATAAAAGTATAAATAGTAAATTAAATCAAGAAAGAGCATATCTTAATTCAGTAACTAGAAATGGTGATAAAAATTTCATCATAAAAAAAATAACTTTTGAAGTTAAAAAACAAAAAGAACTTCTACAAAATACAAAATATGCAAATGCCTATGTTGATACTAAATTAAAAGAACTCTCATATCTTTTATTTAACGATGAAAACTGGGCAAAGTTTTTAGACTCGATAGCGTTTATAGGACAAAAATACGGTGTTGAACTTGCTCTTATTGACAATAAATTCTTTGAACCAAACTTGCAAGAGATAAAACAAGTTCTAACTGTAAAAGTAAATTTCAATGGTGAATTTAAAAATATTTTAAAATTTATTAATGAGTTAGAAGAGAGTGACCTTGTTGTTGATATGAACAATTTAGAGTTAAAAAGTAGTGATACCATAACTGGTACTATAAATATTGCTGTATGGGGGATGAAGTATTGAAAACAATAAACATAATAATATTAACATTGTCTTTAATTATATCTTCAGTGATAGCAAAAGACAAATTAACTGAAAACTTTAAAGATAAACTTTCTGAGTACGATAAGTTTTTTTCACAAATTAGTGAAAAACGAGTTGGTGTAGAAAACAAAAAAATCGATGAAGTGAAAAATCCTTTTATTATGACTTATAATAAAATAAAAGTGAAAGATGGAAATAGTACAGTGGCTGTTAAAAAATCTACTTACGTTTTAAATGCAATATTTAGTAATAAAGCAAAAATAAATGGAATATGGTATAAACAAAACAGTACAATTGGTGATTTCAAATTAACAAGTATTAGAAGTAACAGTGTAATCATGAAAAATGAACACTCTAAAAAGGAACTTTTTATAAGGAAGAGCAATGTTAGCAAAATTAAATTTTCTTCAAAGTAAGTATGTCTTACTAATAGCCCTTATGGTTATTTTAAGTCAACCATTAAGTGCTGCAAAGAGTTGTGATTATAGAGTATTTAATATAAAGACAGCAGAAAAAGTAACTAGTATCGAGCTCTTAACTCAGATAGCTGATAGTTGTGATTTTAGTATTATTGTTAAAGATAGTTTTGCATCTACTCTTATACAAAAAGAGCTATTTGGAATAAACATTAAAAATCTTTCACTTGATGAAATTTTTCAAGTTCTTATAGCAGATAATGATTTATACTATGAATACAATAGTAACTTTTTAAAAATATCTGCTCTAAAAACAAAAACTTTCACTGTGGATTATGTAAATTCAGTTAGACAAGGAACTGCTAATCTGAATGCATCTGTTGATATTACTATAACAGAAGGTGATACTGGAGCTGAAGCGGCAACTGGCGGTGATCATTCCATAAACTCAGTGGAAACTTTTGACTTTTGGTCAACTATGTTAGCAGAAGTTACAGCTATTATGAATACAGGTTCTGAAGAGTATGTAGCAAAAGCTCCAATTATAAACTCCAATGCTGGTTTAATAACTGTTACAGGAACGAAACAACAATTAGATAGAGTAGAATCCTATATAAAAATTCTTCAAGAAAATCTCCATAGACAAGTTATAATAGATGTTAGTATTTTGTCAGTTACACTAAATAAAGGGCATGATACGGGAGTAAATTGGTCAAAATTCAATTTATCATTAAATAGCGTTACAACAGCAAATGATAATAAAGACTTTGTTACTGGTAGTGCTAGTTCAACTGTTAACATGGTAAATGAAGCAGTTTTTTCAATGACAGGTTTAGTTGACTTTTTAAATACAAATGGCGATACTAAAGTAGTATCTAGTCCAAAAGTCTTAACAATGAATAACCAACAAGCATTAATTACTATTGGTGATAATATTAACTACAGAGTAAAAAGTACCGAAAATAGTGCTGATTCAACAGGAACGGTAAGTGAGTCATATGATAATTTCTCTATTTTTATAGGAGTACTTTTAAATATCACACCTGAAATTACAGAACAAAATGAAATAATCCTAAGAATAAATCCTGCAGTTAGTAATTTTAAATATTCTGATGATGATGCTAGAACTCTCCCTGGTGATGATCCTAGAGAAATAGCTCCTGATACATCTGAGAAGAAACTTTCAACTGTAGTAAAAGTTAAAAATGGAAATACTATTATTTTAGGTGGTCTTATAACTAATACGGAAGGACTAACAGGCTCAAATGTACCAGTACTAAGTGAAATTCCACTTCTAGGTAAAGCATTTCAACATGAATCTGTAACTAATAAAACTGAAGAGTTGATTTTTGTTATTACTCCTAGAATCATAGGAGCAAAAGACGATACTAAAGCAACTCTAAAAGACTTAGGCTTTTCTAAGAGAATATATGAGCAGTAACTATACAGAAATCAAAAACATCTTTGTTGACGGAGAGATTTTTGATTATGTAAACTTAGATAAATCAGCTTTTGCTTACGAAAGACTTGTTCAAACTCTTGATAAGCCTCTTAAGCTGATTCTTTTTTTTGGTAAACCAGGAACTGGTAAAACATTTCTTCTTCAAAAAATATATAATGACTACAAAAATAAAAAAAATGTAGTATTTTTTCCAAGACCATTTTTTGATGAAATTGAGTTTTTAGAAGCTCTTTATAATGAAGTTTTTAATGAAAAATCTCCTAGGTTTTCAGGCTATAATGACTTTTTGTCTACAGCTTCAAAAAAACTTCCTGATAATACCTCTGTAACAGTACTAATAGACGAAGCTCAATTATATCCAGAGGAACTTATTGAAAAAATTAGACTTATGTCAGACTCTAGAAAATTTAAATTTCTTTTTACTGTGCATAAAACAGAAAAAGAAGATGTTATGGCAAAAGATTATTTTCAAACAAGAATTTGGGAAACAATTGAGTTACACAACTCTTCAATAAACGAAGTAAAAACATATATAGAAAAAAAGATGCTCTTCCATAATAAATTTGAATATTTAGCACTATTTAAAGACTCTCACTACAAACTACTTATGAGAGTTACAAAGGGTAATTTAAGAACAATCAACAAACTTATGTATAAATTATTTGAAATATTAGAATATTACGATGTAAATAAACCCTCATTGGTAAGAGGAAAATCTCTAAAACCTAAATTTTTGGAAATGGCAGCTATAAACTTAGGTATGATTCATGTTTAGTGCTGAAGAAATTATAGAATTAGAAAAAAAATGGTTTAAGTATAAGATAAAACAAAAAAGTAAATTATTCTTTTTATTACTCTTACTTGTCCTAGTTTCATCTTTTGTAACTTACAAAATTTATTTTACTCAACAAATAAAGCCTACTACAAAAACAATAACTAAACAAGACAAAAAAGAAGTTATACTTGAAGTTAATAACAGTATAAAAAAATTGCCTATGCAAGAATATAATTCTACAATAGTAACCAAAATACAAAAAACTAAAAAAATTTTAGAACCAAAATTATTAACTGAAAGTAACAACTCAAAACCATATAATTTTAAACTCATAAAAACTAAACAAGAAAATGGTTTATTCTCATCAAATGGATTTTTAACACTAAATCTACCTTTTCAAATTAATAAAAAAACCATTGTAAAAGAAGAAGAAATTGTTCAACCTATAAGAGAAATACAAAAAAATGATACTATTAGTTTAAGCAAAAATAAAAAACCAAATATATCAATAGACATGAAAGAAGTCGATACTATAAGCTATCTAAAAGATAAATACTATTCAACTTCAAGTATCGTATTTGCTCTTATGCTTTCAGAAGAATATTATTATGAAAAAGACTATAAAAACACTTTAAAATGGGCTTTAACTGCTAATGATATTGATTCACAAAATACAAAAAGCTGGTACTGGTTTGCAAAAGCAAAATTAAAACTTAATCAAAAGGAAGATGCATTACGGGCATTAAAAGCTTATCTTGCAAATAATAATTCAAAAAGACTAAGTACCTTGTTACAAAAAATAGAACTTGGAGATACAGATGAGCAATAAAATAATTATACTTTTTATAATGATAACAACTTGTTTAACAGCGGCAGATAGAGACAATATAATAAAACTTTACAAAGAAAAAAACTATAGAAAAGCTTGTATAAAAGCTGGTGATTTATATCAAAAATATAAAAATGATGAAGAATTTTTAAATATATATGCACACTCCTGTTTAGAAGTTGACATGATAAACAGAACAATACTCCCTATAGTAAAATTATATAAGACACCTAAATCAAGAGAAAATTCAGCATATTTTGCAACTATTCTTTATCAAAAAAAACTTTTATACCATGCTTTGGTAGATGATGTTGATATCTCTTATATTAATTTACCTAAAACAAAATATATTTTATCTATAATATTTAATAAATTTGTTAGTGGAGATTATAATTACAAAAATGGTGCATACTGGTTCAATGATGAAGAAGATAGTGAATTATCTTATAAATTATCAAATGAAACTCATCAAAAAGTAGAAAAAATCTTCTTAAGAACCTATAAAAATGGTAAAATAACTAAAGTACGTACATATTGGTAAAAAGGCACTTATGTGAGCAAAATAACAAATAATCTTTTAAACTATTTGATACAAAATAGAATAATTGATGAGAATAGTGCAAACCAAATATCTAATGAACTAAAAGATTCTAATGATACTTTGGGTGATATATTAATAAAAAATGGTTTTTTTGCTAAGGAAGACCTGCTTATACTAATAATAGAATTCTATAAAAAAGGTTACTTATCTTTAGATGAAGTAAATAGTAACTTTGCAATCGAAGTAGAATTTTTTCTTCAAGCACTGGCAAAAAATCTTAAATTAGAATACATTGATTTAGACTCTATTGATATTGACTATAGAATGTCTGCAAAACTTCCATTTGCACAACTTAAAAAATTTCATGCACTTCCTATAAAAGAAGATGAAATAAATGTATTTATAGCACTAAAAGAACCTATGGATATGAACGCACAAGAAGGTGTTCAAAGAATATTTCCAAGAAAATTAGTAAAATTTATTATATCAGAACCAAATCAAATAGAAAAATATATTAATAAAGTTGAAATGAGTGAGAGTATAAAAGGTCTCATACAAGAAATAAGAAAAGAGATAACTTCAAGTGCTGCAGAAAATCCACAAGAGTCCTCAGGAATACTAAAACTAATAGAAATGATTCTAAAAACAACCATTCTTTCAGGTGCAAGTGATATACACATAGAACCAACAGAAAATAACTGTATAGTAAGAGGAAGAATAGATGGTATGCTTAATGAAACATTTATATTTGACAAAGATATATATCCTCCTTTAGCCTCAAGAATGAAACTACTATCGAACATGGATATAGCAGAAAAAAGGAAACCACAAGATGGACGTTTTTCAGCAACTATCCTTGGAAAAGAATTTGACTTTAGGATTTCAACTCTTCCTATACTAAATGGAGAATCTATAGTTATACGTATACTAGATAAATCCAAGGTTATGATTAAAATAGAAGATTTGGGAATGCATCCAAATAATTACACAAAGTTTAGTAAAGCAATGAAATCACCATATGGTATTATCTTTGTTACTGGACCAACAGGGAGTGGTAAAACAACTACTCTTTACGCCGCACTTAATGCTATTAAAAATGTTCAAACTAAAATTATTACAGTTGAAGACCCTGTAGAATATCAATTAAACCTTACTCAACAAGTTCAAGTAAATCAAAAAGCTGGACTTACTTTTGCAAGTGCATTAAAATCTATACTAAGACAAGATCCTGACATTATCATGATTGGTGAGGTTAGAGATCAAGAGACACTTCGTATTGCAGTCCAAGCTGCACTTACTGGTCACTTGGTTTTTTCTACACTTCATACAAATGATTCTGTTAGTGCCATTACTAGAGTTATGGATATGGGTATAGAGCCATACCTTTTAAGTGGATCATTAATTGCAATTGAAGCTCAAAGGCTTGTTAGAAAACTATGTCCTCATTGTAAAACTAAAACTACCCTTCCGCAAGCATTATTTGATGATATAAGAAAACACCTTCCAGAAAATTTTCAATTTTATAAACATCATGGTTGTGAAAAATGTGCACAAACAGGTTACAAAGGAAGAGAAATGCTCTCTGAAATACTTCCTGTAAGTGAAAAAATGTCAAGTATGATAGCACAAGGTGAAAGTAAAAAAGCTATTCACGACCAAGCAATAAGTGAAGGCTTTACAGATATGTTCCAAGATGGTATTATAAGAGCAGCACGAGGAATAACTTCGATAGATGAAATTATAAGGGTGGCAAAATCATGAAATATTTTGAAGTACACTCCCTATTTAAAGGGAAAAAAATCATAAAAGTCATAAAAGCACCAAACAAAAATGATGCTATTGGAATAGCAAAATCTAAAACTTCTGGTATTATAACTAGTATTAAAGAAACTTCTGCTCCTGTAGAAGATCAGCTAGAAAATTTCAAAAGTAATATATTAGGTGCAATTACTAAAAAAAGTATTCAAATGAAAGACCTAATTGCCGCCATTAGACAATTAGCTGTTATGACAGATGCTGGTATATCGATCCACGATAGTATAAAAGAAGTATCAAAAGCTACAGCAGATAAAACCCTAAAAGAAATATTTGAACAAATTGATGATGATTTAAACTCAGGTCTTAGTTTAACAGAAGCTATGATGACTTTTAGAGATGAGCTTGGTGATGTTACTATTGCAATGGTTGAACTTGGTGAAAGTACTGGTAACATGGCTGAATCTCTTGAAAAGCTTGCTGAAATTTTAGAAGAAATAGAGGAAAATAGGCAAAAATTTAAAAAAGCACTTAGATACCCTATAACTGTAATAATTGCTATTGGTATAGCTTTTACTATATTAATGGTATATGTTGTTCCAAAATTTAAAGATATATTTGCAAAATTAAAAGCTGATCTTCCTGCTCCTACAAAAATTTTACTTTTTATGGAACATATGGTTAATAACTATGGACATTTATTACTAATAGGACTAATCGTTACAATTGTGACTATTAAATATCTATTAAAAAACAATGAAGAATTTAAAGCCAACTACGATAGATATATACTCAAAGTTTATCTTATCGGCAACATTACGTTTTATGCAACTTTAAGTAGGTTTACTCTTGTTTTTACAGAATTAATAAGAGCTGGTATTCCTATTTCAGATGCTTTAGATACTGCACTTTTAACACTTGATAATGTTTACTTAAAAAAACAGTTAGCAGCAGTAAAAACATCTGTTAGTCGTGGTATCTCTTTAACTGAATCTTTTAAAGAGACTGGACTTTTCGAAGGAATGCTTATTCAAATGATTCATGCTGGAGAACAAAGTGGTACACTTGATAAGATGCTAGACAAAGTTACAAACTATTTTAAATCAAAATTTAATGAGATAATAGACAATATTGCTAGTTATATTGAACCTATCTTACTTGCATTTATTGCAGGTATGGTCCTTTTGATGGCACTTGGTATATTTATGCCAATGTGGGATATGGCACAAGCAGTTAAAAACTAAGGGAATATATTCCCTTAGTTTTAGTCTTTACATGTAAAGACTAAAAAGGCCAAACAGACTCAACAAACTTTGAACCCCATGGCTTTTTTGTAGCTCTATCAATCTCACCTTCTGTTTTATAAAGTATTTTTGCATCAGCAACATATTTAGAATCTATAGTGTTTTTTTGATCTATATCATAAGGTCTAATAACACCACTAATTTGAATAATCTGTTTTTCACCATTTACAAGAAGTTCACGATTACCTTCTATAAAATAGTTTCCATTTTTAAGTATTTTTATGATTCTTGCTGAAATTGTTGTAGTAAAAGTTTCATTACGACTGTTTTTTCCACTACCTGTATAAGAGTTTGTCGAACCTGCTTCAAATCCAATTTTGCCAGATTTATTAAAAATACCACCACCGACACCACTAAAAACACCCGCACCTAACTTATCGCTATTCTCTTCAGATATAGTTTTTTGTCCAGTTGAACTTTGTGCTATAGTCTCACTTATTACCACTGTTACAATGTCATTTGGATTCATAGCTTTTAAATCTGCAAAAAGAGGATTATCTCCTTGTCCAAAAAGACTTCCTGGATTTGAGATTACTTGTTGCTTTGTTGCAGGGGGGAAGTTGTTCTACATACACAGGAGGTTTCATCTCTATTTTAGGGTCAACCGGATGTGTTGAACACCCCACAAACAAGACTCCTACTAGTGCTACCATCGAAAAAGGTATTTTCATTTAAACTCCAAATTATTTACTTCTACATGTAAAGCAATTTAAGTTCCTAAAAGAGAGTTTGTTTGCATTGCAATCTCAAGCTCTTCATTAGTAGGAATAACAAGTATTTTTACCTTACTCTGTTTATCAGATATATCAAGTATTTCTTTTGCTCTTTGATTGTTTTTAATTAAATCTAACTCTATTCCCAAGTTCTCTAAATTTTCACAACATCTCATTCTTGTGTCAATATCATTTTCACCAATACCACCAGTAAAAATAATACAATCCAATTTTCCAACAACTGCGCTATATGCACCTATATACTTTTTAATACGATAAGCAAACATATCTAATGCTAATTGAGCTTTTTTATCACCATCTTGTGCCATTTGCTCAACTTCACGCATATCATTACTACCACAAATTCCTTTTAATCCACTTTGTTTATTTAACATTTTATCTAAATCATCAATATCTAAATTATTTTTTCTCGCCAAATAAAAAAGTATTGCAGGGTCTAAATCACCACTTCTTGTACCCATCATAAGTCCTTCAAGTGGGGTTAAGCCCATAGTTGTATCAACACATTTACCATTTTTTATTGCTGATATACTAGCACCATTCCCTAAATGCAGTGTAATTGCATTTATATTTTTTATATCAAGATATTTAGATGCAGCTTTTTTAACATAAAAATGTGATGTCCCATGAAAACCATATTTTCTAACTCTATCTTTTTCGTAGGTTTCATAAGGTAAAGCATACATATAAGCATAACTAGGTATTGTAGAGTGAAATGCCGTATCAAATACTACGACTTGAGGAACTTTTGGTGATTGCTGCATAGTGACTTTTATACCATCAAGATGAGCTGGATTGTGAAGTGGTGCTAAAGGTATAAGTTTTTCTATCTCTTCTATAACTTCATTATTTACAATAACAGGTTTAGAAAATTTTTCTCCACCATGAACAACTCTATGTCCAATAGCTCCAAGCTCATCTAAACTTTTAATAGTAAATGACTCTATTAAAAGCATATTCATTAGCATTAATCCACAACTATGATCTTTAATAGGTTCTTTTTTTTCAATTATATTACCATCAAATTCAATTTTTGCCAGTGAATCACTCTCTCCAATTTGCTCGATAATTCCACTTGCAATTGATTTGTTTTCATCCATTTCAAAAAGTTGAAATTTAATTGATGAACTTCCTGAATTTAAAACTAAAATTTTCATAACTCTGCTCCATCATTTTCTTGTGCCTGTATTACTGTAATTGCTACAGTATTGACAATATCAGCGACCAAACAACCTCTACTTAGATCATTAACAGGTTTTTTAAGCCCTTGTAAAACTGGTCCTATAGCAACTGCATTAGAACTACGTTGAACTGCTTTATAAGTATTATTTCCTGTATTTAAATCAGGAAATATAAATACATTAGCCTTACCTGCTACTTGCGAATTTGGTAATTTTTTCTTAGCAACTTTAGGGTCTATTGCAGCATCATATTGTATAGGTCCATCAACAAGTATATCACTTCTAATATCTTTTAATATCTTAGTTGCAATTCTTACTTTTTTTACATCTTCACCTTGGCCTGAATTTCCTGTTGAGTAAGAAAGCATCGCCACTTTTGGCTCAATACCAAACATTTTAGCTGTATCGCTAGATGATATAGCAATTTGTGCTAACTCATTTGCATTTGGATCTTGATTTACAGCACAATCACCATAAATCAAAACCTTAGTATCCAAACACATAAAAAATATACTTGATACTGTAGAAATATTAGGTTTTGTTTTTATTATTTGTAGTGCAGGTCTTACAGTATCTCCTGTTGTATGTACTGCTCCTGAAACCATACCATCTGCATAACCTAGATGAACCATCATAGTACCAAAATAGTTTACGTGTACCATTGCATCTCTTGCAGCTTCTAATGTCAAGCCTTTTTTACGTCTTAACTCATAAAACTCTTCAACGAAAGTTTCCATAAGTGGTGATTCATTAGGAGATATAATTTCTGCTCCGCTTACATCTAAACCTAAAGATGCACTTTTATGTTCAATCTCTTCTTTACTTCCTAGTAAAATTATATCAACAACATCCCTTCTTAAAAGTATTTCTGTTGCTCTTAAAATTCTTTCATCATTACTTTCAGGAAGTACTATTTTCTTTCTATTTGATCTTGCTCTTTCAAATAAATTGTACTCAAACATCATAGGTGTTATTGTTTTTGATGAAGCAGATGTTATTGTCTCTTCAATTCTTTTTATATCCACGTTTGCAGTAAAAAGACCTTGAGCCAATGCAATTTTTCTTTCACTTTTTGCAGTTATTTGAGCTGGAACACCATTGACTTTCATGGCAGTTGTATAAGTATCATCATTAACACTTAAAATTGGCATTGGAAATTCACTAAAACCTTCAAAAATATTTTTTATCCCTCTACTTAGAGTTATACCACCTGTTAAAAGTAATCCTGCAATATTAGGGTAATTTCTTGATTGGATTGTTGTTATAGCACCTACTATTATGTCTGCACGATCTCCTGGTACTATTATAAGATCCCCATCTTCTATATGTTCTAAAAAATTTTCCAGTTTCATAGCTGCAATTTTACTTTGCCTAACTACTCTTTTTAAATCTTTTTGTTCA
>CBDLTN010000074.1:0-11757 GCA_965306065.1 uncultured Sulfurospirillum sp.
CGGCTTAGTAGATGCTTTTGTTTATATTAGTGAGCAGTACTTGACAGAGCTAAATACAAATTTAGTAAATGATGGTTATGCTGAGACTCTTTATAGAGGTTTAGTAAAACTTGCTGATAGATGGGATGAGAGAAGAACTCTTATCTGGCAAGAGAACTTGATGCATATCGCAAATCAAGCATTGAACTTCCAACTTGCAGCTGGTGTTGTTCAAGACTGGTCAACACACTTAATCGGACACGAACTAACAGCATTTTATGGCATTGACCACGGAAGAAGTTTAGCTGTTGTTCAACCTCACCTTTTAAGAGTTATGATTGAAGACAAAAAAGATAAATTAGCTCAAATGGGTAAAAATGTATTTGGTATACAAAACGATAACGAAGCAGTAATAGCTAAAATCGAATCAGTATATCAAAGTGTTGGAGTAACTACTAAACTAAGTGATTACCAAATCGATGACAAAGTTATCAAAAACGTTCAAGATGCATTCACATCTCACGGTTACACTGCTATTAGTGAAACTGGTAACATAACTCTAAACAAAGTTGCAGAGATTTTAACACTATCTATGAAATAACAACTTAACTGTTCCCTTTCAATCTTTTTTGAAAGGGATTTTTTTACCTTTTCGTGTATTTGAGTTTATCAAAAATACTCCTGCAAAAATCAACATTGTTGCTAAATAATCTATAGATTTTATATTTTCTCCTACTATCAATGCACCTATCAAAAGTGCAACTAGTGGTGGTATATACGTTACAGAAGACGCTTTTACAGCTCCAAGGTTTTCAACTATATAATAATATATGATATATGCTAAACCAGTTCCTAGAAGCCCCAACCCAAGAACTAAACCAACAGATACATGAGTATTTTGCCAAACACTATTTATTCCAGTAAAATCTGTTATGAATAATAAAATCACCAGGGCAAATCCTAACTGATAAGTAGTCAATGCAGCAGCAGAGATGTTTAAAGGAGAAATGTACTTTTTAGCATATATAAAAGATGCTCCAATGCTAAGTGAACCCAAAAGCATATAAACTATTCCTTCTATGTTGGAACCTACAATATTTTCTTCAAATATACCACTAATTAAAATTACACCTAAAAAACCAACAATAACTCCTACAAATGCAAACTTACTTATCTTTTCGTCCTTTAAAAAAATAACAGCCAAAACAAAAGAAAACAGTGGTATAGCCCCACTAAGAGCACCTGCAACTCCTGAGAGAAGTAAAAAAGATCCCTTTACAAAACCAAAGTAATAAACAATAGTCGCCAGCAAAGACATAACAAAAAAGTGTTTAAAATGCTTCAAGTCACTTTTGTTTAATGCTTTAGTAAGATACGCATAGATAAAAACTGGCAAAAAACCAAACAAAACTCTATAAAAGACCACTTGCATAGGAGTTATCAGTTCAGCAGAGAGTTTCATATAGATAAAATTACTTCCCCAAATGATCCCCAAAGAACAAAATGCTAAAATCGGTATATATCTCAATGAGTTTCCTTTAGTTTAAGAGTTTAGTTTCGCTTCTACTGGAGGATACCCAAAATAGCTCTTAAAATCTCTACTAAACTGTGAAACTCCTTCATAACCAACTGCCTGGGCTGCTTTAGTGACTTGATAGTTATGTGTAGATATTAGGCTTTTTGCTCTGTTTAATCTAAGTTTTTTTATATATTGTAACGGAGTGTGTGAAGTGATTTTTTTAAAGTGGGAGTGAAAAGAGGAAATACTCATATCTTCACTGCGAGCCAGGTCTGACATATCCAACTTTGTATCAAGATTGTCATGAATAGTTTTGATGATATTTGAGATTTTTGCTTCATTGTTTGATTTTAAAAACATTTTATGCAAAAAGTGTGAGTTTTCACCTATAGCTATTCTGTAAAAAAGTTCTTTTAAAACTGACTCACCTAAGATTATTGACTCTTCTTTTGTCTCTAAAACATTTAAAAGCTTTAGAGTAAGTTCTTCTATAGTTAGTGTTACCTTATCAGAAAAGACTCCTAATAAATCTTTATTACATGTATATGTATCTTTTTTTGGAATTAGTTCCATTATCTCATTCATGATTTTTTTGTTTATAGAGATACTCAAACAGATAAATGGTTCATTCGCTGAAGCTATAGTTTCACAATCAAGTGGCAGTGTAGTAGGAACAACAAGATAGTTTTTAGAGTCGTACTCTAAAGTAGTATTAACTAAATGTCCTATTTTTTTGCCTTGTAAAACTAAGATAAGGCATACGTCATAAAGAAGTGGGCTTTTTTTATCATAAGTAGAACATCTGTACAGTTTTACATCATCTAAGTTAGTATCATGCATACCTTCATGCTCTAAAAACTTATTAGCTTGTTTTAAAATCTTGTTAGTCATGTTTCTCCAAAAGAGTCGAACTATCTTCAAACTCAACTTTTTCTATACGCTCAAACTCACTTGAAATTTTGTTAGTTGAAGTTGTAATCTCTTTTACGTCTTTATTAACTGTCTCTATATGCTTTGAGAGGTTATCCCATCTTTTTTTGTAGAGTTTAAAGTTCGTAGAGAGTTTCATAAGCTCTTCTTGAATCTTTTTTGCTTGTTCTTGAGTTTTTATATCTCTTACTATCGCAGTAATTGTTGTTAAAAGTGCCATTATGGTAGTTGGTGATGCTATCCAAACACCTTTTTTTCTCGCATACTCAATTAACTCTTCATGATACGCATTTATCTCAGCAAATATCGCTTCAGCAGGTAAAAAAAGTATAGCCATATCAGCTGTAGTGCCTTGAATAATATACTTTTGGCTTATATCATTAACATGTTTTTTGATGTTTTGTCTAAACTCACTAGTAAACTTCTTATCTTCCATCATACGAGTATAGTTCTCCATTGGAAACTTAGAATCAATCCCTATAAGACCAAGTGGCTCAGGTGCTTTTACAACAGCATCAACAATAACTCCACTACTAAAACTATACTGCAAATCATACATATCTTTTTTCTCACCAAAAATAGATTTTAGTATGGAATTGAGTTGAACTTCACCAAATATACCACGTGATTTTTTATCTGTTAAAACATTTTGAAGTGAGTTAACATCCCCACTAAGAGTCTCTATCTTCTTTTGAGCCTCGCCAATACGAGCAATACCTACAATAATATCTTTAAAAGTTTTATCTATGTTTTCAAAACCTTTTGTAAGTCTTTTTTCTACTTTTTCATTTATATTTTGTAAATTGTGTTCAACTTTTAAAGATAGTTTTTCCATATCTTTGCTACTTTGAGCTTTTATCTCTTTGCTCATCTCATAAAGAGCTTTTTGCGTCTCGTTTCTCATGAGTTGTTGTGAGTTACTTATCTTTATAAAAAGTTCTGCATTTTTTTCTATCTGAGAAGCTGTCTCTTTTGCATTTTCCAGCACACGTTTATCTATCTGTTCTATCTTCCCATACAGGAACTCTTTTTGTTCCGCAAACAGAGACCTTATCTGCCAAATGACTATAAGAGTACATGCAAGAACCAAACCAACTATAATACTTAATAAAACAATATTATCCATATTTAACCTCTTCTTTGATCGTTGGCATTATAGCATTTTCTTTGTGACTAAACGTACTTAAAGTTACATTTTATTGTTAACTAACATCTAACTTTACTAGTGCTAAAATTTAAAATACTTATTTAAAGGAGAAAATATGTGTAAGAAAATTTTGACTGTTGCAAGTTTAATTCTAGTTTCTTCACTTTCTGCTGAAAGTGCTTTTTCAAGCCATTCAATTGGCACAAAAATAGGGACTTTAGGTATAGGTGTGGAGTATAACACAAACCTAATAGAAAACCTTGATTTACGTATTGGAATAAATCATTTTAAATATGATTTTGATGATACAAAAGACAATATTAATTATGATATTGATGCAAACTTAAAAACTATATCTGCACTTTTAGATTATCATCCAATGAGTAATGGATTTATTTTAAGTGGTGGATTAATATACAATGGTAACAAAGTAGACTACAAGGGTAAGGCAACTGGTGGAACCTTTGACATAAATGGAGTTACATACAATGCATCTGACGTTGGTTCTCTTGATGGTGAGATGACTTTTAGTAATCTATCTCCATATCTAGGTATAGGTTATAACTCAACTGTTAAATCTACAGGCTGGAACTTTACAGCAGATTTGGGAGTATTATACCAAGGAAGTGCAAAAACTACTTTAAACGTTCAATGTGGATCTGCTTTGACAGCAGGACAATGTACCACACTTAGAAATGATGTAGCTGCTGAAAAAAAAGAGTTTGATGATACCCTTAAAGACTATAAATGGTATCCTGTAGCATCAGTTGGTATTTCATATAGATTTTAATAGTGTTAAGGTTAGTCCATGGCTAACCTTATACAAATCTTTTCAACTATCAATTTAAAATATATACTTTACATGTAAAGCAAGAAAAGGTTAATAACATATCATATATAATTGTATTAAATTTAAAAGGCTTATTATGAAAAAGAAATTATTGCTGTTTATATCTATTACCACTTTAACTTTTAGTTTTGACTTTGGTAGTCTTGTTAACAGTGCAACTGAGAGTTTATCAACAACTAAAACTTCAACTACTACTAGAACAAATCTTACCAACTCTACAGTTGCAAGTGGTTTAAAAGAAGCTTTAAATGTTGGAGTTGACTTTGCTATAAAAGAACTTGGAAAAGAAAATGGATATTTAAACAACTCATTAGTAAAAATCCCTCTTCCTGATAATCTTGCAAAAGCAGAAGGATTAATCAGAAAAGCGGGAGGAGATAAGATAGCCGATGATTTAATTAGCTCTATGAACAAAGCAGCAACAGAGGCTGCACCTAAAACAGTGAAAATTTTTACTAAAGCAATTTCTGATATGAATCTTGAAGATGCAAAAAAGATTTTAGCAGGAGATAATAACGCTGCAACAAATTATTTTCAAACTAACACTAGTGATGCTTTAAAAAAAGTCATAACTCCAATAGTACAAGAAAGCATGAAAGATAACAGTGTTGCTAAATACTACCAGATATTTAATGATACATACAAAACTTATGGAAAAGATTTAGTTGAGAGTACTTCTGTTATGGGGTATGCAAAAAGCTTTGGGGTTGATTCTTTTTTACCTAGTAGTTCAGATGAAAAATTAGATGACTATGTAACAAACAAAGCAATAGATGGTCTGTTTAAAATGATAGCTCAAAAAGAAGCAGATATAAGAAACAATCCAATAGAGCAAAGTACTTCTCTTTTGAAAAAAGTTTTTGGGAACTAAAAAATTTCTAATTGAGATAGTAGATTAAAGACTATCTCAATTAGTTTTTCAACTTTCTACCTTTAATTATAGTGTATAAGACTGGCAGATAGAACAAGTTTAAAACCGTAGCAAAAGCTAAACCAAAACCAAGTGATATTGCCATAGGTTGAAGTATAACAGCTTGTCCTGATGCGAAAAATATCAACGTTGAAAGACCAAGTATAGTTGTTATAGAAGTTAACAAAATAGGTCTTAATCTCATCGTAGCAAATCTGGTTATCTCTTTTATGGACTTTGCTTTTTTTATAAAATCCATCATAATTATTCCATCATTGACCACAACCCCACTTAGCCCTACTATACCCAAAAGCCCAGGCATAGTTAAGTTTATACCCATAAACATATGACCACCTAAAACTCCAAGCAAAGATAGAGGTATAGAAGTTAAAAGAGTCACTGAAAGTAATACAGAGTCAAACATCCAAACAAGTGCTATAAAAATAAGGAAGATAGCTATTATAGCAGCTTGTCCCATCTCTTTTTGGATTTTTTTGTTCTCTTGTTCTTCACCTTTTACTATAACAACAATACCTTGTTTTTTAAATTTTTCCAGCAAAGGTTCAAGCAAAACAAGCAGTTCACTAGAGGTTATCTTATCTTTTTTCAAAGAGGCAAAAACAGAACTAACTCTCTCTCCCTCATCTTTATATATATCTGAGTACCCGTCTTTAAATTCAAAATCAACTACATCACTAAGACGAACCTGTTTTTGGCTTCCAGGAATCGTTACATAAAACGAAGATATAGCTTCATAGGTATCTTTCATCTTCTCTTGTGAACGTATTTTAATAAGCTCACCATTATAAAACATCTTTGCAACTTCAGCTTTAAAAAAATATGGTCTTAAAAGTGAGGATACTATTTTTTCCGTAAATCCAAGTACTTGACCGTAACTGTTAACTCTAAGTTTTAACTCTTTTTTCCCAGCCTTAAGGTCATTATCAACATTAAAAACACCTTGTGTATTAGTAACTTTTTGTGTAAGTTCATCTATAGCCATTTTTACTAAATCATCATTTCCACTAAGAGCTATTTCGACATCACTTGAAACTATACCAGCACCAGGAACAATAGCCTTAAACTCTTCAAACTCTTTACTTTTTGAAATTTCAAGTGTATATTTTTTAATATCTTCTAAAATTTCATTTGCACTTCTCTCTCTTATCATCCTACTATCATCATACTCAGGAGAAAGATAAGGATTTATATACTTGTTAAAAACATTTTCAGGAACTCTGTCATATAGGTCTATAAAAATATGAAAATTATTCTCCGCGATATGTGGCTTATACTTAGCATCAAGCATAAAGCCTGATACAGAAGCTATGGATGAGATTTCAGTGTTTTTTATTTTAGATTGTAGTATCTTTTCTATTTTTGTTACAATTTTTTGAGTATCTTGTAGGTCATTATTAATGTTTACTTTTCCACTTACATATATTTGAGTTGTGTCAAAATCTGGGAAAAGTTGAAATTTGCTGTTTTTTCCTAAAACAACTATAGAAGATATCACAACTACTAAAAACAAAATTAAAGTAGTTTTTCTATAGTGTAATAAAAAATCTAATACTTTTGAGTATTTTCCATTTAAATAGTTCCATAGTGATTCATTTTTCTTTGTTTTATTTTTTACTTTTAAAAAATCCTTTGCATGAAGTGGTAAAAAATAAAATGCTTCAAGTAAAGAACTCACAAGAAGTATAGAAATCATAATAGGTAACAATCTCATAAAAACACCCATCTCACCACTCATAATAAGCAGAGGTAAAAAAGCAAATATAGTGGTTAAAGTTGCTGTTAAAACTGCAGGAAACATCTCAGTAGCTCCATTTATTGCAGCATCTCTTGGCGTGTCACCATTTTCTAAATGCCGATATATGTTTTCAGCTACTACTATAGCTTCATCAACAAGCATACCTAAGGCTATAAGAGCACCTAAAAGTGAGAGCATATTTAGACTATATCCCATTAACTCAGCCGCTATAAGTCCCATCATAAAACTTACAGGGATACCCAAAGATACTACAAAAGCTATACGTCCACTAATAAAAATCCAAACAGAAAGCCCTACTAATATAAGTCCAAAAATAATATTTGAAGTTACAGTATTTAAACGATTTCTTATCCATACAGAAGAATCAGAATATGTCTCAAATGTAAAACTACTGTAGTTTGTTTCATAAGTTTTAAGTATTTCTCTAATATCTTTTACTAAAGCTATAGCATTACCTGTTTTTGATTTATTTATACTGATTGATATGTTTGGTTTTCCATTAAAATGAGAAAGCTCTTCTTCATCTGAAAATGTAAACTCTGCTGACGCAACTTCACCAAGATATACTTTTTTACCATTTACATGTAAAATAGTGTTGTTTAGTTTTTCTATCTCTTTTTCACCACCATAAGTACTAATAAAAAGATGATTTCCTTTTTGTTTTATAACACCCACTGGAAACACTTCACTAAGCGATGATACAGCACTAGCAAACGCACCCGCATCTAATCCATATGCGACAAGTTTTTTATCATCAATCTTAAAAAGCAACTCTTTATCAACATCTCCGCGTATACTAATATCACTCAAATCCTCTATTTTAGAAAGTTTTGATTTTAATGAATCAGCCACTTTTAACATATTTTCTTTATCGTTTCCTTGACTTGCAATAGCAATAGAAATGAGTGGATAATTAGTATCCATGATTTTCGCGACTGGTTCATTCATATCACTTGGTAAATCTTTTTGTTTTGAAGAGATAACATCTTTTATATCATCTAAAAGCTCACCTCTATTTGCACCACTTTTTAGATAGACCACTATACTAAAATATCCATTTCTTATAGCACTCTCTATTCTATCTATATCATTGAGATTTGCTATGTCATCTTCTATTGTCTTAACTGCTATTTTATCAAGAACATCAGGACTTGTTCCACTATATCCACCAGATATAGAGATGGCATCTAGATTTGAAGGAGGAAAAATTTCTTTTGGAATTTTATTGTAAGAAAAAACTGCTAATACTATAAGAAATAACAAAAATATATGATTTAAAACACTCTTATCAACTGCAAATTTTATAAACGAGCGTATCACTGCGCTACTCCTTAAGTTCTATGAATACTGAATCTAAAACTTGATTTTTAAATCGTATAGATTCTAATTTCTGTTTTAAATATACATTTTCTTCTTTTAAAATAGAGTTTTCAGAATGTAGCTTATGTATATCTCTACTTATATAGTAAATTTGATTTTTTATATATATTTTTGGAAGAATTATTGAAAATGCTACTGCTAAAGATAAATATATAAGAAGTAAAAACTTAAAATCTAAATTTTTTTCTTCATCATACTGTTCTAATAACTCTTGTTTATCATTTGTCATTTTAGTTTAAATACCCTCATTTTTGAGCTTCTACTTCTAGGATTTATTTTTTCTTCTTCTTTTGTAGGAATTATCGGTTTTTTAGTTATTATCTTGCCTAAAGAGTGATTGTTTCCACACTCACATCGCATGACCCCAGCAGGACATATACAACTTTTTGTCCAAAGCTTGTAGGTCTTTTTTACAATTCTGTCTTCTAAAGAATGAAAAGAGATAATTCCAACTAAACAATCTTTTAATTTAGAATTATATATAGACTCTAAAAGTTCATCTAACTCACCTAACTCATTATTAACTTCAATACGTATAGCTTGAAATGGAAGAGTTGCAGGATGAATTTTTGGTTTTCCACCAAGTTTTTTCAAAACTGATGCTAACTCACGAGAGCTTTCAAATGGACGATTTTCTATTATAGTTTTTGCAACTCTTTTAAAATCTCTCATTTCTCCATATTCACGAAGTATCTCTTCAAGTTCGCTTTGAGAATACTCATTTACTACATTTCTTGCACTTTTAGGGTTGTCTGGATTCATACGCATATCAAGTGTTTCGCTCTCAAAGCCAAAACCACGACTACTCTTATCAAGTTGTAAAGATGATACACCAATATCAGCTAAAATACCTCGTATAGGAAAGTCAGTATATTTTTCTATAACTGTTGAGAATTTAGCATGTTCAAAAGTTACCCTGTCTTCAAATCTTTTTAATCTTTTTTTACTAAACTTTATTGCTTCTGCATCTTGATCGCAACATATAAGCTTTATATTTGGATTTTGTTCTAATAAAGCCTCACTATGTCCTCCATAACCAACTGTACAATCAACAATATAGCCATCATCAATTTGTGAGAAAGTCTCTTTTACTTCGTTCAATAGTACTGGTATATGGGGAATATTCATTTTGCTCTACTCTTTTTTTTGATATAATACCAAACTATGTAATAAAAAAAGGTTAAATCAGTGCAAAAATATCTATTAGAGGACTTAAAACACGTATCACTCTCTATGTTTAGAAAGGATTTTATAGGTATATTTCACGGTTCATTATCGGCTAGAATTGAACAAGATAAGTTTTTTATAAATAAAAAAGATACAATTTTTGATGATGTAAAGAATGATGATTTTCTTGAACTTTACTCAAAAAAAGATTATAGATGGAAAGAAGCCAGTCTTGATGCTGATATTCATCTTCATATTTATCAAAATATAAACGAAGCAAAATACATATGTTATGCAATGCCTCCATTTTTAACTGCTTACTCACTAGTGCATGATACTATTGTGCCACAGGATTATTTTGGTTCTATGAAGTTTAATTCTCTTGAAGTATATGACCCAAAACAATTTGAAGATTGGTATGAAAGAGCTGATATAGAGATTTATAGACATATGAAAGAGAAAAGGACCAATATTATGATTATAAAAGGCTATGGTATATATGCGTATGATAGAGACATGCTCCAACTAGCAAAAACTATAGCCCTTTTAGAGAATAGCTGTAAACTACTTTACTACTCACACGAGTTTGGAAGAGGAAGGAGCTAGCTCTTTTTTCTTTAAATGTTTATCTAAAAATATCATTCCAAAAGGGATCAAAGAAGAGACAAATGCTAAAAATGAAAACTTCTTACTCCACTTATGTTCACTAGCTGCTATATATAAAAAATATATAAAAAGAAAAAAGAGAAGACCATGAGTCATGCCTACTATTTTTACAGGAATTGGATTACCTCCAAGATACTTTATAGGCATAGCTATAAAAAGAAGTGCTAGATAAGACAACCCCTCAACAAAACTTGCAATTCTAAATTTCTTTACAGATGAATCAAACAAATTAAATCTCCTAATAATTTTTATGTATTATACATGCCATTTATAAACAAAAAAATAACAATTTAAAAGATAACGTATATCTAAGGTACCTTAGCTATACTAATATGTATAAAAACAAAAGGAATAGACATTTTTAAAGTACCTAAAGACATAGCCAATATAGATATGAGTGATATTGGTGAAAATTTACTTTACTATAAATACAGTATCAAGCATCTTATAAAACTAGAAGAGCAAGGAGTTGATAAAGAATCTCCAGAGTTTTTAAGTGCATACCGTTCTTTTGCCGGTTGTGTTTATGAGAACTACTTGTATGAAAAACTTTTAATCTATGCAAAAAACAATCCCCAAATAGGTAATTTCATACTAAAAGGTCCCCACGCTCCTAAAAAAAACTCACTTTCAAATGCTTTACATGTAGATAAACACGGTCAAATTGTATATAAAACAAAATCTATTGAAATTGGTGAATTCGATGCACTATTTTTTAACAAAAAAGAGATTATATTTGTTGAGATGACACTTATAAAATCAGTTAAAAATTTAAAACGTCGTCTTAGAAAGAAAAAAGCACTTCTTGAAACTCTATTCCCTAAGCACAATATTAAAGCCCTCATAATACTAAGTAAAGGAGCTTCTGGCAGTACACAACTACCTAGTTACTGTACTATTTGGTTTACAAAACCTTTTGAAGTAGACAGTATATATAAGCATCTTAAATCAAAAAACACATATAAAAGAAAACCATTTATAAAGCAAGTTGGTACAAACTTAGTAGATGACTCTAAATTAGAAACTTTCCCTTTTAAATACTACAACTCACTTTCTTGGATGCTTCAAAAGCTACGTTCAAAACCAAAAAACATATTAAACATGGAATTTTTAAAAACTACAACTTGTATAAGATATTTTGATCTATTTACAAAAGTATATATAGGTTATATTGATAAAAAAGACTTTGAAAAAATGTACCCTGAAGTACCAGATGTGACTGAAAAAGTTGCTGTTGCTATAGAAAAGGAACATACTGATAAACTAGTACTTACTTACTTTATGCAATATAGTAGAAAAAAGCTCATTAATGTAGTGATAAAAAATTCAAAAGCTACCCTTGTAAAAAAAGATGTATATGGTATATCAGTAACAGAAGTTTTTCATATTTTACGCATGGTTACAAAAGTACATAGAATTAGCAGTGAAGAGA
>CBDLTN010000075.1:0-11615 GCA_965306065.1 uncultured Sulfurospirillum sp.
ACTTACAACTGCTCCACCGCCAATGGAATAGTATATTTTCTCTTTTAATAACTCTTCTTTTTCATTATACATATATAGTTTCATACCGTTTGGGTGGTATTCTAAAAACTTATCTCCATACAAAAGAACATCTTTTTGAAAATCAAAATCCACTCTTTTTATCTCTAAAAGGTTTATTTTCTTATGTTCTATGACATCTTTTAATCTCTTTTTTGCAACATCCATATCTACACTTTCAGGCATATTTCCCATTAAGCCTAAAACTACAGCTTTATCACTACTGTGTCCACGACCAGTTGCGCCAAGTGAGCCAAAAAGTTCAACTTTAACTCTAGAACACTCTCCCAAACACCCACTTTCATATACCTCTTTTGCAAATATGCAAGCTATACGCATAGGTCCAACTGTATGTGAGCTAGAGGGTCCCACACCTATTTTGAAAAGTTCAAATACCGAATTCATAATAATTTCTCCACTTTATCAGCAGGAAGTGGTTTGCTAAATAAATACCCTTGCATAAAACTACAACCGTGCTCCATCAAAAATTTTCTCTGTTCTTCATACTCTATTCCTTCTCCTAAAACCTTCATAAAAAGACCATTGCCTAAAGCTATGATAGTTTTAGCTATTGCTCTATCTTCAGAGCTAATTTCTAAGTTTTTAATAAATGCTCTATCTATTTTCAACTTTGTTACTGGCAAGTTTTTAAGATATGACAAAGATGAATAACCTGTACCAAAATCATCAATAGCAATATCAATTCCCATGTCTCTTAATCTATTTAAAATTTTTATAGATTTTTCAGGATGTTTCATAATATAACGCTCAACTATTTCAAATTCAAGCCACTCTGCTTTACAGGAGGTTCTTTTCATAGCCTTTTTTATATAATCTATAAGATTACTACTCTCTAACTGACGAGAAGCTATGTTTATGGCCATCTTCTCTATAGCATAACCTTGTTCTTTCCATTTTACTATTTGATTCATCGCTTCATCTATTACCCATTCACCAATCTCAACAATAAGACCACTCTCTTCTGCAATAGAGATAAACTCATCTGGATATACAAGTCCACGTGTTGGATGTTGCCATCTTATAAGTGCCTCTACTGCTACAATTTCATCATTGTTTGCATCTACTAAGGGTTGATAGTGAAGAACAAACTCTTTCTTTTGTATTGCTATACTCAAAGTCTTTTCTATATCTATCTGAGCTTGTAGTTCTTCATTCATATGTTTTGTAAAAAACTTATATCTATTTCGTCCATCTTCTTTAGCTCTATACATAGCAATATCTGCATTTTTTAAAAGTGATTGAGGATTATCCCCATCATGAGGAAAAACACTTATACCTATACTTATAGTTGACTTATACTCACTATCATTAAAAACTATCGGTTCAACTAGTGCTTTTTGTATTTTGTCTATTATCTTAATAATGTCATGCGCATTTTTATAATCATCGATGAGTACAACAAACTCATCGCCACCAAATCTAGCTACTACATCTGATTCTCTCATAGCACTTTTAAATCTAAGAGCAACCTCTTTTAAGACTTCGTCACCAATATCGTGTCCCATACTGTCATTAATGGTTTTAAACTTATCAATATCTATAAACAACACTGCTACATTTGTATCATTCCTTTTTGATTTTTTTATAGATTCTATTAATCTATCTGAAAATAAAATCCTATTTGGTAACTTTGTTAAATGATCATGTTCTAATTGATAAAGTAGTTTCTTTTTATGTTCCACTGTTTGAAGATGCTTTTCAATCAAATCTTCTTGATATGATTTTAATGTTTTTTTCAATTTCCAAAAAATAAGGAAGGTAATAACTGTAACTATACTCAATACAAAAAATGCTATTAATATAATTCTATTAAATGCATTATCTAGTTTTTCTTTTAAAACAACATCTCTTGTACCTATTTTCTCTAAAATATCTGCATAATATATTCCTGTTCCTATTACCCATGAAAGATCAGGTATATTTTTTACAAATGAGGTTTTTTTTGCTTCTTTTTTTGTTATAGGGTCTTGGTGAGAGATATAGGTCATAAAAAAACCATCTTCTAAAAGTCTAGAACCTTTAATAATGTTTTGTACAGTCAGCTCATTGCCAACAACAACATTCCATCTGTTTTTTCCTATTACATCTTTATTGCTATGAGATATTACATTGCCTTTATAGTCAAAAGCAAAAATATAGCCCTTTTTGCCATATTTTGTGTTGATTAAAAGTTTTTGTATCTCTTTTTTTATCTCCTTTAAAACATCATTTTCATATCTTCCTGTTCCTACAAAGATATTTAATGGCTCAAAAACCTTCATATAACCATACTTTTTCTCAGGTATAGCATCTTTTGAGCGAGACCAAAACCACTCAAGTTTGCCTTCTCCATCTTTCTTTAGCATATCTATACCCTCTTTGATAAACTCTTTACCAACAGCATCTCTCATACCTATAAGATTTTTTCCTTCTAGGCTTGGTATTATAGGATGCATTAGAGTTTTACCGTTTAAATCATATATAAAAAAATATCCATCTAAATTTTTAAAAAATCGCATCTCTCTTAGTTTGTTATATATCTTTTGTAAAATTTTTTCTTTAGGTAAGTGCTCATTTTCTTTATAGACATTTTTTATAGTATCATAGGCAAAATGAATCATATTTTTTGATTCTAACTTCGCTTCATCTTTAAGTATTTTTACATTTGCTTCAACAAAACCCACAATATCATCTACTTTTTGTAAAGCATCAGTTTTTGTATTTTTAATAATTTCAACTCTTGTGTTATACTTATCTTTATCATAAATCTCTTGTTGTGTATTTAAAAAAACTCTTACAAGTAATCCAGCCGTTATCAATATACTAACAATAGGGAGTATCACAATCCATTTGACTATTTTTTCATTTTTTTTATAATCTAGCAGAAGGTCCCCCTAATAATTCAATTTAAACACGATATTGTACTATTATTTTATAGTTATTACCACTTCTGGGAATCTCAATATTCTCTCTACTCTCTCTTGCCAAAGCATTTGAAACTCTTCTTTTTCTTCTTTATTTGCACTCTTTGATAACACTTTTTGCATAAGAGGACTCATCTTTGGATTTGGTGCTAATCCATTTGGGTCATAATTTACATCTACTATTTTACCACTTCTATCTACTAATCGCATAGAAGAATCAATATCAGCATTAAAATGCATCAAACCTCGTCTATCGTATTTTCCAGCAAGTCCATGAAAACCACTTTTTGATGTTGCTCCTGTAATTTGAGCTATGACATTTGAAATTACTCCTGTCACTCCCTCACTCATATCATCTTTAAGATATACGTTAATTTCACCACGTTTTGGTGAATCAAATCTTTTTAAACTTTCTTTAAGCATTAAATATGCCCCTGCAATAGTGGGACAACTATGTCCAGCACTCTTGACAACATCTAAATAAGAAAACTCCATAATACCATCTTTAAAAGCACCTAGTGTACTTGAAAGTTCATCAGTAATTTTTATTTTCTCTACTTCATCATAAAATTTTGGGTACTGCATTTATAGTCCTTTTTGTTTATATGGTACAATATCGCTAATTAAAAAGGATTGATTCAAGGCAAGACTTTTACGACCGTAGGTTGTGCTTTAGATGATATGAATTTTGCTCGGACTTGTTCGTGCAAAAGAAGAAGTAAAATAAAAAGGATTGGTTTAATGCAAGAGCTGTGGAATAGTAAATTTAGTCGTGATGGGTTTTTATACGGAACTGAAGTAAACAGTTTTATAAAACAAAACTCACATCTTATTGAAAAAAATTCTAAAGTTTTATGTTTAGGTGAAGGTGAAGGCAGAAACGCCATTTTTTTAGCCAAAAAAGGTTTACATGTAGAAGCTCTTGATGCCTCAGATGTTGGGTTAAAAAAACTGCAACGTAGGTCTTTGGAAGAAAATGCTGCTATTACAATAAGACATACTCTTTTAGAAAACTGGCAACCTGTACATAAATATGATGCAATAATTTCAACTTTTATGCATCTTGAACGTGATGAACAAAAAGAGATGTTTATAAAGTCAATAGATGCATTAAAAGAGAACGGATACTTTATAGCAGAATTTTTTAGTGTTGACCAAATGAACTTTTTAAGTGGTGGTCCAAAAGATACAAATCTTTTGTATCAACTAGATGAACTATATCAGCTTTTTTCAAGCCTTCCTTGTACTATACATAAGTTATCACAAGAGATAGTAACACTAAATGAAGGACAAGGACATAAAGGAGAAGCTAGTGTTATTCAGATTATTTTAAAAAGATGGATATAATCTAATTTTCACTATTTCACTAGGGGCCATTACTCTTATAGGTGGTCCCCAGTAACCAGCTCCACTACTAACAAAGATTTGTGTTTTTTCAGAGTGTTGATAAAGTCCACTTAAGTAGGGCTGGTCCAATAAAACCAAAAGTCCAAAAGGAAAAATTTGTCCTGCATGAGTATGTCCACTTAAAATCAAATCTATGTTTTCATTCTTTAACTCATTAGTTATCTTTGGCTGATGAGCTAACAAAACTGTAGGTAAATTAGGGTCTGTATTTAAAAGTGCTTTTTTCAAGTCTGGTTCTAAAAGTCCTCTTCTTCTTCCCATCAAGTCAGTTATTCCTGCTAAATTTATCTGATTATTTATATTCATATTCTCATTAGTTAAAACATTTACATCTAAAGATTTAAGATGTTCACAAATACCTTCAACACCGTGAAAATACTCATGATTTCCACTGACAAAATAAATGCCGTATCTACTTTTTATATCTTTTAAGCTATTTAATTTATCTCCAATTTCACTTACATGTAAATCAACTAAATCACCAGTAATCACAACTATATCAGCATCTAAAGTATTGATATCTTTTACTATTTCATCTAAAAACTCTTTTCCTAAACTTTTACCTATATGTACATCAGTAATTTGTACTATATCTAACTCTTTTTTTAGACCTTTTATCTCTATTTTTACGTTTTTAATAATTGGTTTTTTAAATCCGTTAAAAAATCCTTTTAACATATAAGAAAAAGCCAACACTAACATGGTTACATCAAGTATAGTTTTTAACATTAATCTTCTTGATTTATCAAAAGGAACTCTGTTTAATGGAATATGAAAAAGATCATATACCAATGAGATACAAAAAAGCATAAAAGAGATACCAATAAAAGATGAGAATACTAGGTATAGAGTTACATCCATATCCCCTGAACGAAGAGTATAGAAGAAGAGAAACTCACATATACTTAAAATGATAACCAGCCATTTTATAACTTTTGTATGTTTTCTAAAAATATCTACTTTTGAAAGAAATCTTCGATATGCGTAAACATTAATTCCCACAAGAACTAAAGTAGCAATAAGTGCAAAAATAAGGCGGAATATTTCCATTTATACTCTTTTTTTATTTATTATAATATGTTTTTGTAAATCAAATCTACAAATCTAGTTTTTGAGTAAATACTAAGAGATGTTTATCTAAATTTGGAAAATAAAATGTCTCTACTATAAAAAAATTACTTCCTCCATTTAAAAAATCATATACTTCAACATCTTGTTTGCCTTTACTAAAAAGCCTCTGTTTTAAACTCTCGTTTTCTTCATTATTATGTTTTATAATTTGAAAAAAATCACCCTTAGTCTCATCCCATAACTCTCTAATAACTTCATGTCCTATAAAGGCACGAAAAGAGTGATTGATGCAATGGAGTTGTTTATGTATAAATGTAGCAATATATATAGGAGAACTGTCAACTATTGTTTGCATTAGTTCATTTTGTTCTTCAAGCTCTTTTAAATCATATCTTATTTTATTCTCAAGCGTTTGTTCTTTTCTTTTAATAATCAGCTTATATCCATCATCTCTTTTATGTTTTATTGGAAGATTTGGTGCTTTTTTTCTAATTCTGTTAATTATAGTGCGAATAGTTCCATCACTGTTTACTTCTAATGCACTTCTTAGATTTTTTGTGCTTACATATTCTGCGCTACTTAACTCTTGCAACAAAGCAGTTTCTTGTCGACTAAAATATACCTTTTTATCTTTACATGTAAAGGATTTATCTTCAAAATCTATATGATTATCCTCATCTAAAAATAGTACCTTTTCTCTTTTTGTACGAAAAATAAATTTACACCAAGAGATAAGCTCATGATCACTAAAAGGGTAACTTATATAGTGCGTAAAGCTGTTTTCAAGACATTTGCTAACATCTTCTATATCATTTGTTATAAATAGCAGATTTGTATAATTTTGTCTATTTTTATAAGAGACTATAGACTGGGTATCCATAGTCTTTGCATCAATTAACCATAAGTTAACCTCTTGGATATGTTTAGCTTCATGCAAATCCAAAAGATTTAGTATAAATGTAGTTTGATTTATAAGTTTTGTGTTTTTTGAGACTATTTTATAATTCATCAAAAATTATACAATTAACTATGGCTCTTGTCTAGTTGCTGTTATAACTAACTCTCTTATACATACATTTTGTGGTTGAGCGTAAACAAACTCTATAGAGCGTGCAATATCATCAGGAACAATAACACCATCCATTGATGCTTTCCACTCTTCATAACCTTTTATGATTTCATCATCTGTTGTATGTGATAGCAGTTCAGTCTCAACTGCACCGGGGGCGATTGTTATAACACGTACATTTTGACTTGCAACTTCTTCTCTTACATTTTCACTTATAGCATGAACCGCAAACTTTGTCCCACAATAAGCAGCGTGTGCAGGAAATGTCTTTTTGCCGGCTACTGATGAGATGTTTATTATTGTTCCCGATTTTCTGTCTTTCATATCTGTTAAAACTGCTTGCATACCGTTTAGAACGGCTACTACATTTAGATCATACATCTTTTGCCACTCTCTTACATCTTGAGTGTCAATAGAACCTAACAGCATAGCACCTGCATTGTTGACTAAACATCCTGTTTTTCCATACTTGTCTTCTGCTTCTTTTATAGTACTTTTAAGTACCTCAAACTCAGTAACATCTACTTTTGCACAAATTGTATTTGGTAGATTTAATGCTTTAAGTTTATCAACTCTTCTTGCTATAAGAAGTAAAGGGTGCCCCTCTTTTGAAAACGCTTTTGCTGTAGCCGCGCCTATGCCTGAACTAGCTCCTGTAATTACTATTAATTCTTTCATTTATATCCTTTTGTTTTATAACAAAATTATAAATCAACAAACGTTTCAAAAACGTTTCAATTAAGAACTATTTGTTTACATGTAATGAAATCTGCAATTTTTTTGAAGGAAGAAGGGGGTTATCCCCTTCTTAGATTTATTTTATCTCTTGAAAGTATTTTTTTGTCTCACTAGATATCACTTTTGAAAGAATCAACAGTGCTAGTAAGTTTGGAATTGCCATAAGACCATTTGCAAGGTCTGAGAAGTTCCATACAAACTCAAGTTTCATCATAGCACCAACCATAACCACTGCTATAAAGATAACCCTATACAATCTTACAAACTTTTCTCCAAAGATGAACTCAAATGCTTTTTCACCATAATAACTCCAACCAAGAATCGTAGAGTATGCAAAAAGAACAGTTGCAGTTATAACAACAACTGAGCCCACGCTACCTAAATGATAAGTAAAACTTTTCATTGTAAGCACTCCAGCACTAACACCCTCTTGCCAAAATGGAGATATAAGAATAATAAGAGCCGTCATAGTACAAACTACTAATGTATCAATAAAAGTTTGAGTCATACTAACTAATGCTTGTTTAGCTGGTACATTTGTTTTTGCCGCAGCTGCTGCAATTGGAGCAGAACCAAGACCAGATTCATTTGAAAATACACCACGAGCTACACCAAATCTTATAGCTGCCGCAATTGTTGCACCAACAAAACCACCACCAGCAGCTATTGGATTAAATGCATGATAAAAAATAAGTCCAAAAGCTCCACCGATTTTATCGTAATTCACAGCTAAAATAACTAATGCACAAGCTACATATGCTACTATCATCACAGGAACTAATTTCGATGTAAATTTTCCTATTGATTTGATTCCACCTAAGATAACAACAGCTGTTAAAGTAAGCATTACTAGACCAGTAACCCAGTTAGGTATATCCATCTGAGAATTTAAAAGCGTAGCAACTGCATTTGATTGAGTCATATTACCAATTCCAAATGCTGCACACGCAGTAAAAATAGCAAATGCCATACCAAGTTTTGGTAATTTTGCACCATCTCTAAGGTAGTACATAGGTCCACCTTTCATGCCATTTTCACCAACACTACGGTATTTTACAGCCAAAATTGCTTCTGAATACTTTGTAGCCATACCCACAATACCTGTAACCCACATCCAAAAAACTGCACCAGGACCACCAAGTGTGATAGCAGTAGCAACACCAACGATATTACCAATACCAACTGTAGCGGCCAATGCTGTCATAAGAGCAGCAAAATGGCTAATATCTCCTTTCCCATCTTCATCTTTTACAAAAATTAACTTCAAAGCATGCGGAAGTGCCCAAAACTGCATACCTTTTAATATAATTGTCAAATAAAGACCTGTACCAACCAATAAAATCAGCATAGGAGGACCCCATACTATATTTGAAAGCGTCGAAATCAAATTTTCAATATTCTCCATGTAAACCTACCTTTTTATAAAATAACCCCTCAACCTACAACTCTATTAATAACCGTCTAAATGCCTTGTTTTTGGTAAAACTAAGTTTAATATAATACCTACAATAGCACCAAGACCAATACCACTAAAAGCAACACCACCAAAGTTAAATGTCATGCCTCCTATAGCAAAAACCAAGATAATTGAAACTATTATCATATTTCTAGGATCAGCTAAATCTACTTTTTCTTTTATCAAAGTTTGCATACCAATAGAAGCAATAATACCAAATAAAAGTAGCATAACTCCTCCCATAACAGGCATAGGAATTGTAGAAAGCAATGCTCCAAGTTTACCTACAAAGGCTAAAAGAATCGCAAAAATTGCAGCCCAAGTCATGATAGCTGGATTAAATGCTTTAGTAACAGTAACAGCACCAGTAACTTCAGAATAAGTTGTATTTGGTGGTCCACCAAACATTGCTGCTGCACTTGTTGCAAGTCCGTCACCTAAAAGTGTATTTTTAAGACCTGGCTTTTGTAAATAATCTTTTTTAGTTACATTTGAAATAGCTAACATATCACCAATATGCTCAACAGCAGGTGCAATTGCTATAGGAAGTATATAAATAATCGCTTCTATATTAAAAACAGGTGCAACAAAATCTGGCATTGCTAACCAAGCTGCATTTGATACTGCATCAAAACTAACAATTCCAAACACAAGTGCTATTATATAACCAGATACAATACCACACATGATAGGAAGTAGTCTAAATATACCTTTTCCAAGGATTGTTACAAAAACAGTAACTGCTAATGTGATAAGAGAGATAGTAATTGCTATTGGAAATTCAACTATAACAGTCCCATCAGCTAATCTTCCCATAGCCATATTAACAGCTACTGGAGAAAGAATAAGACCAATAGTCATAATAACCGGTCCAACTACTACTGGAGGTAAAATCTTATGTAAAAAATCACTTCCTTTAACACGAATCAAAAAGCTAAGAATGATATAAAAAATACCAGCAGCAATAAGACCTGACATAGTTCCTGCAATTCCCCAAGTTTGAACACCATATATAATAGGAGCTATAAAAGCAAAACTTGATGCCAAGAAGATTGGCGGAATCGCCTCTCTATTTACAAGTTGGAATATAAGTGTTCCAATCCCTGCTGTAAAAAGAGCTACATTAGGGTTAAGTCCTGTTAATATAGGAACTAAAACAAGCGCACCAAACGCAACAAATAAAAACTGCAAACCAACAATGCTATCTTTCAAGCTAAAGTTATAATCTGTACTTTGCACATATCCTCCTTAGATATTTATCTTGTAGCCCTAAAAAGGCTACCAAATAAATACCATTAGTTACAATATTTTCTAACTTCTGTATCTATTTCAAATATTTCTGTTAAGCTTTTTGGATTTACATTTTCAAAATACCTATATGCTTTTTTGGTAAACTCAGCTAATTCAAGTATATTTAGCTCATTTTTAAAGAACTTTTCTATTGCCATTTCATTGGCTGCATTTACAACAACCCCTCTGTGAGGATTTTGAAGTAAAGAGTCTTTTATTTCCCAAATTGGGTATCTTTCTTCTGTAATCTCTCTAAAGTCTAAAGAGCCTATTTTACATAAATCTATTGGTTTTACTATAGGAGTGTCAACTTTTCCAAGAAGAGCATAAGCAATAGGAAGCTGCATATCTGCATTTGCAAGTTGTGCCGTAGAACTACCGTCTTTAAAATCTATCATTGCATGAATAACAGATCGTGTTTCCATAATAGCATCTACATTATTCATATTAAAAAGCCACTTTGCTTCAAGCAGTTCAAAAAGCTTGTTTGTCATAGTAGCACTATCTATGGTTATCTTTTTACCCATAGACCAGTTTGGATGTTTAAGTGCTTGTGCGGGAGTCTGCTGTGCTAACATATCAAGTGGAGTATCACGAAAAGCCCCACCACTTGCCATAATAGTCATCTTTGATATTTCTCGTTCGCTTAAAAGATACCAAAGACCAAAATGTTCACTATCGATTGGAGTTATTTTTGAACAATCCAAAAGATGCCCAGCAACAACTAAAGACTCTTTGTTTGCTAAAGCTAATTTTTTACCAAGTTCTAGTGTTTTGATAGTTGGTGCTAATCCAGCAAAGCCAACAAGGGCATTTACTACCAAATCTGATTTGCAAAGCTCTATTATTTCAAGTATACCTTGTGAGCCATAAAATACATTTTTGTGCTTTACATGTAAAGAGAGTTCTTTAGTCGCTACACATACATAAGTTGGATTATATTTTTCTATCTGTTTATTTAAAAGCTCTACATTTGTTCCAGCTACAAGAGCTTCTACATGTAAGGAGAATTTATCTGCTATTTTTAATGTATTTACCCCAATAGAACCAGTTGAACCAAGAAGAATCACCTACACTAATCCTCTAAGAATTACAACCATAACAACCACACCAAAAAGATAACCATCAAGCCTGTCTAAAAAACCACCATGCCCTGGAAATATAGTTCCACTATCTTTTACTCCAGCTTCACGTTTAAGATAACTCTCAAACAAATCTCCCCAAACAGAAGCAGCTGAAACTAAAAGTGAAGTAATAAGTGCAATTGCAAATGAATAATAAGTAAGTCCAACAAAGGTTCCTGCGATTGTAGCTATAAGGATTCCTCCTATAACACCTTCCCAAGTTTTATTCGGACTTGTTGGTGAAAATGAAGTTTTACCCATACTTTTACCAACAAAATAAGCTCCCGTATCTGTTGAAGCCACTACCACAACTAACCATACAAGTATGCCCATACCAAAGTCTTTATAAAGAGTAAACAAAAACAACATTGAAATAGAAGGGTAGAAGAAAGGCGCTAAAGATCGATAATTGACCTCTTTTTTGTGTGCCATTATCGCAGTTGATACAATCAAAATAATAATTATAAGCTCAGTAGGAT
>CBDLTN010000076.1:0-11422 GCA_965306065.1 uncultured Sulfurospirillum sp.
GTGATATCATAGAATATCTTAAGTGGATAGATTCAAACGCAAATCTATTCTAATGTTAAGGGAGGCTTATGCCTCTCTTACATGTAGACATAGTTGTGTCTACATGTAAGATTTATTATAATGAGGGTTAACAATGCATACAAGTTTAAAAAAATTAAAGATATTTACTATCTTGGCACTACTGTTATTGACGTTTTCTTTTACATTTCCTATGGTGGCTTATCATGGAACTCTAAATAAAATTCATGATGGTAAAGGTGATGAAGTCTCGTCTGTAGCAATAAAAGTTTGGAACTTTTATAATCAAATAATGTACAAAAGTACAACAACTCCCAAAGAAGCTCACAACGATCTTGAAAAGATGATTGAGACTACAAGTGAGATTGGAGTTGCATCTCTTCCTATATGGGCAGTTTCACTAGAAGCTCCAAACTATCCTAAAGAAGCTTTTCCTGATGGTATTCCTGTTTATTTTCATTTTGATGGATTTAGTGGTGAAGTTCATGAAATGAATACAATCAATCACTATATTGGTATGGATCCTATGTGGGTTGGTGGTCAAATCGAGCGTGAAATTGGTATTTATGCACTTCTTGGGTTAAGTATGATTATGATTTTGTTTATGGCTTATAGCTCTAAGATACTAAATTACTTGATGCTTATTCCTGTTGCTTTACCTGTACTTTTTATAGCTGATTATGCTTATTGGTTATATTGGTTTGGACATAATCTTCGTGATTGGGGAGCATTTAAACTGAAACCTTTTATGCCAACAGTGTTTGGTGATGGTAAAGTTGCTCAATTTATAACGCATTCATATCCAACAATAGGATTTTTTGTAATAGTTGCAATTGCGCTTTTTTCTTTACTTGCAATTTTAGCAAAAGCTAAAGCAGCAAAAGAGATGAGTGAAGACTAATGAGTAAAATACTCTGTATATTAATCGTTTTTATAACTTTTTTAGATGCTAATGCATTACAAAAAGCCATAGATAGTGCTAAAGTTGGCTCTATTTTAAAACTAAAGGCAGGAACATATACAGGTAGTATAGTCATTAATAAACCTTTAAGTATCATAGGAATTGAAGAGGGAGTTATAATAGATGGAAATCAAACTGGTACAGTTATAAAAATAACAAGTCCATATGTGACATTAAAAAACTTGACTGTTCAAGGTAGCGGGGATAGACACGATAAACTTGATGCTGCAATTGCCATAAGTGATGCAAAACATTGTGAAGTTTCAAATGTGACTATAAGAGATACTCTATTTGGAATCGACATGAGTAATGTAAGTAATTCTATTATAAAAGATAATTTAATTACTTCAAAAGATATTGAGTTAGGGCTTAGAGGTGATGGTCTTAGACTTTGGTATTCAAATGAAAACTTGATTCAAAATAACTCGCTTATACGTTCACGTGATATGGTTGTTTGGTACTCTCATGGTAATACTATAGAAAATAATTATGGTGAGTATTGCAGGTATTCACTTCATTTTATGTATGCAGGAAAAAACTACATAAGAAATAACAAATATAAATTTAACTCTGTTGGTATATTTTTTATGTACTCTAGAGATTCTATTGCAACGGGCAATGTAGTTAAAAGCTCACTTGGAGCAACTGGTATGGGAATAGGGTTAAAAGACGTAAGTAATTTTACATTGAAAAACAATACAATTATATATAATGCTCAAGGGCTATATATAGATCGTTCTCCATTTGAACCAGGTGAAAATAACTGGATAGAAGATAACAATATTTTATACAATTCAGAAGCTCTACATTTTCATTCTTTAAGTGAAAATAATATAATTAAAAACAATAACATTCAAGGTAATATAGAAGATATTGTAAATGATTCTCGTGGTAGCAAAACTGACCAAAATGATTTTGAAGAGAATTATTGGGATAATTATGAAGGGTTTGATAAAAATAATGATGGTGTAGGAGATACTCCTCACCGTGTATATAAGTATGCAGATCAACTTTGGACATACAATCCAAATGTTAAGTTTTTTTATGGTTCTCCTGTGATTTCAATGTTGAATTTCCTAGCAAAACTAGCTCCTTTTTCAGAGCCTGTATTTTTGCTAGAAGATGCAAAACCTAAAATAATGATGAGGAAGTAATGAAAAAATTAAAAACACAAAGAAGAGAGTTTATACAGTATTCTACTCTTGGAGTTTTAGGATTGGTAATGGCAGGAGGAGTTGTTGGTGCTCCTTATCTAAGAGCCGATGAAAATAGACTACGACCTCCTGGATCAGTTGAAGAAGATAGATTTTTAGCACTTTGTATTAAGTGTGGACAGTGTTTGCAAGTTTGTCCATATCACTCTATAGAGTTAGCTGATTTTGCAAAAGGATATGGTGTTGGAACTCCATATATAGATGCAAGACAAAGAGCATGTTATTTGTGTGGAGCTCTTCCTTGTGTTTTGGCATGTCCTAGTGGAGCATTAGACCATGCAATAGAAAAACCAGAAGATGTGCACATGGGTATTGCAGTACTTGTCAATCCTGAAAGTTGTATAGGTATAACAAAACAACCAGTACCTAGAAAACATATAGACAGAATTTATGGGCATCCTCATAAAAGAGAACAAGAAAAAGAAGTGTTAAGAAAACTTGAAAAGTTTGATGGAAAAGCATGTACCATATGTGCTGATATGTGTCCTCTTCCAAATCCTTTAAGTGCTATTGCTATGGCACCTCATAAAGATGGTGGAAGGTATCCAGAGATTTATGATGGATGTGTAGGGTGTGGAGTTTGTGAAGAGTTATGTCCTGTTGATACTCCTGCTATTGTAGTTAAACCTAGACTTACTTACAAAGAATATTACAAAAAGGGTAAAAAAGCATGAAAAAATTAATTTTATTTTTAGTAACTATAGTTCTTATAGTTGGATGTAGTGAAAAGAAAGAAGAAGAGAAAAAGCAAGAAGTTCCTAAAGAAGCAGGAGCTATTGAAGTTGTAGAGAATAAAGACTACAAAGAAGAGAAAGTAAAAGAAATAGCTACCCAAAATTTAAAGGTTGGAAATAAAGATAAAGCTTACTACTTTAACTATAATAAAGTAAAAACTAAAACATATACTCCAATGGAAGCTAATATGAGAGTTAGAAGTCCTTATGAAAAAGTTGAGATTTCTTTGTTAGTAAGCAAGTTAAGTAAAGAGTTTATAATAAAGTGTTCAGCATGTCATAATGACTATGCTAACGGTATTATAGGACCTTCACTTATAGGTAAAGATAAGGCTTTTATTTATGATTCAATCATGGATTTTAAAGATGGAAAGAAAGAAAATGTTCTAATGACAGAACTAGTAAAGATGATGAGTGATGAAAATATAGATAGTCTTGCTAACGAAATTGCAGAATTTAATAAAAAAATTAAAGAATTAAGAGAGAGAAAATAATGAAAAATATACTTGTAGGAATATCAGCGGTAGTTGTATTAGCTTTAATGGTGATGACATATCAGCGTGGTCCAGCTTTCCAAGGTGGTGAAGCAGCAAAAGTTATTGGAGATATAAGGAAACAAACTGAAATAGATCCAATAAAAGAGAAAAGTGATAGAGAAAAAGAGGATGCAAAGATAAATGCCTTAAGAGCAAAAGCTGGTAATATGAGTGCATTTAAAGTAAGTGATAAATATAGAAGTAGATGTGCATCTTGTCATGGAGTTGATGGTTCAGGTATGCAAAATGGTAAAAAAATGATGGGACCAAAACTTTTTGGACAGAGTGAAGAAAAGTTGTATAAAGCACTAGTTGATTTTAAAACAGGAAGAGTAGAAAATTCAGTTATGAGAGGACTTCTTTTAAGTCTAAATGATGATGATTTTAAAGAGTTAGCTAAAGAGATAAGCGAGTTTGAAGCAAGAGCAGAAGCTAGTAAATAAAGGCTAAAAAATGGATAAGTATAACAATAGAGAGATGATAGATAAAACATCTTTTATCTCTACATTTATAGATATAACCAAAGATAACAAAAAAAAGCTAAGCTTAAGAGCAAAAAGATGGTTAGTGGTTATTGCTATTCATCTCTCTTTTTTTCTATCATTTTATTTAGATATTCAAATACTAGAAGGAACAATGAACGGTTCTAGGTTCTTGGGATTTCACCTTATAGATGTTTATTCAACTATGCAAGTTTATCTTGCTACTTATCATATGCCTGTTAATATGGTTATTGGAACAGTAACTATTGTTTTGGTTTATCTTTTGATTGGTGGTAGAACATACTGTTCTTGGGTCTGTCCTTATGGTATTTTTAGTGAGATTGCAGAAAAGCTAAACAGTACACTTGTAAAGAAAAAAATCATAAAAAGACGTGAATTTGATAACAGGGTAAGGCATATATTTTGGGCTATGTTTTTAATTCTTTCAATCACAAGTGGATATCTTGTTTTTGAGACATTTAATGTAGTAGGAATTTTAAGTAGATTTGTTGCATATGGTTGGAGTGTAGCTCTTGTTTGGGTGTTAGTGGTTTTTCTTATAGAAGTATTCTATTCTAGTAGGGCTTGGTGTAAATATATATGTCCTGTTGGAACAACCTATGGTTATCTTGGAATAATAAGTGCAACTAGGATTGAGTGGAATGATAATTGTGATCACTGTATGGTTTGTCATGATGTCTGTTTTGAGAATCATGTGTTAGAGTTGACAAAAGCAAAATATGCAAAACAGATAGAAGAAAAAGGTATTAAAACAGAATATATAAAGAGCGGAGATTGTACACTTTGTGGAAGATGTATAGACGTGTGTCATCAAGATGCGCTCAAGTTTGATTTTAGGTTGAAAGGTCTAGTTTGATTGAAGTAAATAACTTAACAAAAAAGTTTGGAAATACAACCTCACTTGATGATGTGAGTGTAAGTTTTAAAGAGGGTGACCATGTTGCTTTAATGGGTCCAAATGGAGCTGGAAAAACAACATTAATCCGTCTTATATTGGGATATTATATACCAAATGGCGGAGGGGTTTTTATAGATGGATTAAACCCAATGACTAGTAGAGTTGAAGTACTTAAAAATATTAGTTTTGTACCTCAACTTCCTCCTCCAATAAAACTAAGTTTAGAAGAGCTTATAAACTATATAGTTGTAAGTAGTGGAACTCCAAAGGAGCGTATTTATCATTATGCAAAAGAGATGGAACTTGATTTAGAACCTAATCTAACAAAGTCATTTTTCAAGCTTAGTGGAGGTATGAAACAAAAGCTTCTGATAGCTATTAGTTTGGCAAATACTGGCAATATAAGCATATATGATGAACCAACAGCAAATCTTGATCCAAAAGCAAGAGAAAATTTTTATAGACTTTTAAAAGAGAATGATGAGAAAAAAATCTCTCTTTTTGTAACTCACAGACTTGATGAGTTAGATGGTATTATAAATAGGCAGATTTATATGGATTTGGGAAAGATAGTTAGTGATGAGAAAATTTAGTTATATACTATTATTTATAGTACTACTGTTTACAGGATGTGAGAAAAAGATAGTTACTGATTTACATGATGTTCATTGGGACAGAGATATGTGTGAACGTTGTGCTATGGTAGTTAGTGATAGAAGACATAGTGTTCAAGCAATCAATCCCAAAAATGGTGAGAGTTATATGTTTGATGATATAGGGTGTACTATTCTTTGGTTTCATGATGAGAAAATAGAGTGGGAAAAAGAAGCTGTTCTTTGGGTCACAGATGGTCAAACTGGAAAATGGATAAATGCAAAAAAAGCTATTTATACTAGTGAAAATATAACTTCTATGGCTTATGGATTTATGGCTTATAAGTCTGAACCAAATACTGATAAAGAGTTACTTGATTTTTATGAAGTTAAAAAAAGAGTTATAAAGATAGGTAAATGATGAAAAAGATAATTTTGATTTTATTTCCTATTGTTATTATTGTCGTAGGATTTTTAGTTTTAAAAAGTGAAAATCCAGATCAGATAATAAATACTAAAAAAGAGCCTTTGGCATTTGAAGACAATCAAGTTCAATGTCCACAATGTAATATGTTTTTAGTGGGTCAAAAATATACAGCTCAAGTAGTTACAAAAAAAGGAAAAACTCATTTTTTTGATGACGTGGGATGTATGGTTTTATGGATAGAAAAGAATGTTAAAGATGAGAGTTCATTAGTAAAGTGGGTGTATACGCTTGATTCAAATAAATGGTTAAAATCTAATAAAGCATTTTATTCTATAAATGATAGTACACCTATGCATTATGGTTTTGGAGCGTATGAAAAAAGTACAGACAAAACCATTAGTTTTGAAGATATGAGATTAAGAATGTTAAGAGGGGAAAATATGACAAACCCAAAGATAAGAAAAAAGATATTAGGAGAAAATAATTGAAAAATTTATTATTAGTGGCATTTTTAGATTTAAAAGAGTCTATTAGAGCCAAATGGTTTTTAGTTTATTCCCTAGTTTTTGGAGGACTTATAGCACTGTTCTTTATTGCTGGAGTTACAGAGTCTCAAGTTATGGGTTTTAGTGGTCTTAGTAGATTACTTTTGATGTATATACAAGTAACTATTGTTATCTTGCCAATATTTATACTTATAACTACTGTAAGATCGATTTCAGGTGATAGAGATAATCATATATTAGAATATATGCTTTCATTCCCTATTTCTTTAAAACAGTACTATTGGGGTAAGATTGCAGGACGCTTTGTGACAGTATTTTTACCTGTTTTTATGGCAATGTTTGTTGCTATTGTATATGGTTTTTTTAAAGGTGCTAGCATTCCTTGGGATATATTCTTACTGTATACTGGACTTTTATTTTCGCTTAGTTCTTCGTTTTTAGGAATAGCTTTTTTCATATCTTCAATTGTAAAATCATCTGAAGTTGCTTTGGGAATTGCATTTTTTGTTTGGATATTTTTACTTAGTTTTATAGATATTGCACTTATATCCTTAATGATGCAAAACAGATATGATGAAGGTATGATTATAGCGATTGCTATGAGTAATCCAATGGAGATTTTTAGAGTAGCAGCTATTAGTTTGTTTGACCCTGAATTAACAGTTATGGGACCTGTTGCTTTTTATATTTTGGACTCTATGAAACATAGTGTGTTTGTTCTGTTTTCTATAGCATATCCAATTATTTTAGGTTTAGTATTTGCAACTTTTGGTTATATTGTATTTAAGAAAAGGGATTTAGTATGAAAAAGATATTATTGGCAATTTTAGTTTTAAGTAGTTTCACTTTTGCAGAGACTTATCACGTTTCTAAAGATGAGTCAGGATTGATTAGAAAAGTAAAGGTGTATAAATACCCTTCTTGGATATCAAGTATAAAAGTAAGAAGTGGAAAAGAGATCTTTTTTTGTAGTCCAAAGTCAATGTTTGAATTTTATCATTTACCTGGAAAATGGCCAGAGTATAATGTAAAAGCCGACTCTGATATGCGTATATATGTTACTGATTTTATTAGCTTAGAGAAGATAGAAGGAAGAGAAGCTTACTATGTTTATGGAAGTACAAGCACAAGTCCTGCGGGAGATGATTTAGTAGCTTTTAAAAACAAAAAAGATGCCCAAAGATTTGCTGATAGTAATCATGGAAAAAGAATCTTCGCTTTTAAGGATGTTTCATCAGCACTTGTAAATTATCTAAATGGTAATTTATAAAATATCAAAATAAGGATATAAAATGCCTAAACCAACACCATTGGATATAGAGATAGAACTAGATCCTAAACGATATATAGTTAGTGAAACAGATGAAAAAGGAAAAATAACCTTTTGTAATGACTATTTTATAGAGATATGTGGGTACAGCAAAGAAGAACTTATAGGAAAACCGCACTCTATAATTCGTCATCCTGATATGCCTCGCGTTGTATTTAAGCTTTTATGGGAAACTATATCTCAAGGTAAAAATATAAATGCAGTTATTAAGAACTTAGCAAAAGATGGTAGATACTATTGGATTTTTACAGAGTTTGAATCAAGAAGAGATACGGATACTGGTAAGATTATAGGATATACAGCTTCAAGAAAAAGTATCTCTAAGTTTGTTATAGAAGTTATAGAAAAACTTTATAAAGAACTTCTTGATATAGAAAAAGAGTTAGGTGTAGAGGAGAGTGAGAAATATCTTATTAAGTTTTTAAAAGATAAGGGAGATGATATAGAGTTTTCAAATATCATGGAAGAGATTCATAAGTTTTATTAGAAAAAGCACTCTTTTAAAGAGTGCTTTTAGATATTATTTTGCGCCTTTACCCGCTAAGAAAAGTCCAACTTGTTGAAAAGGTTTTCCTTTGATTTTTCCACAAATATTACTTTGGCTTAAATACGCTTTTGCTTGTGCAGGAGTAGCAAATCTTTTTTCAGTTGCTTTACACATTTTGTTATAAATTTTCTCTCCCATTTTAGCTGCTTTAGCCTGTCTCTTTTTTATCATTGCCATGTCTTTTTGAAGGTTAGTTTGTACATTTTTTGACACTTCGTCAAAACGCATTACTTTACCACCAAATTTATCTGCAAATGCTTTAGCTGTATTTTCTGAGCCAAATGCATATTTACTTACCATTGCCATAGTAGCTGGTTTTTTAGAGCCTACTACATAAAAAGCATCTTTACTCTGTATGAATTTAAGAGTATCGTTGTTTACAACTTGTGGAGAAGTTACTTTTTTGCCTTTGCTTAAAGCATCTTCATGCATACAGTGAATAGAACAATACTGATGTGTTTTTCCATCAATCTTTGCTGCATGATTTGTTTTATAAAACATAGGTAGTGTCATACCACAAACATTACAAAACTTTTTTGCCTTACCGCTTTGTAATATTTCAACTTTTTCCATAGGAACTGCCCTATAATTCCCTGCAACTGCTAAGGTTGCTACACAAACTAAAATTATTAGTTTTTTCATTTAAAATCTCCTTGTAAAATTTGAAAAATTTTAACATACTAGTGTTAAAGTTATGTTAAACTAACGGCATGAAAAAACTATTTTTAATTATAATTACAACTTTATATTTAGGTGCAAATGAGTGGTGTCCTGTAACTGGACTAAAGATATCAGAAAATCTAGAAACTTCCTATCAAGCAAAGCTTAAATCAAATGATTCATTAAGAGTATATGCTTCTTTGTATGCACTTTTGAAGGATAGAGAAAATTATGGATTAAAAGATATAAAGAAGTATGATAGTAAGAGTAAAAAATATCTTCACATAGAGTTAGAAAAAGATTTACATGTAAAGAAAAATCCAATGCAGAATATATATAAAAAGAGATATTATCCTATGGGTAAAAAACTATTTAAAAAAAGATGCCCTCAGGATATAGAACTTGATGATTATTTTGAAATAAGTGATTTAAAAGAAGAGCTAAAGCACAACTGTAATCTTGATTCTGAAATGCACTTACATGCAACAACTGTTTATCTGTGGGATGTAAAAAGGGTAGGTGGAGTTGTTTTTAACGAACGTAAAATCCATGTTGAAAAAGATGAAAAATGTCCAGTTTGTGGGATGTATGTTTATAAGTATCCAAGGTGGGCTGCACAGATATATTATGCCGATAAACACTACTCATTTGATGGTGTTAAAGATTTAATGAAATACTATTTTGAACATAAAGAGGGTATAACGAAAATACAAGTAAGCGATTACTACTCCCAACATGCAATAGATGCAAAAAAAGCTTTTTATGTTATAGGCAGTGATACATATGGGCCAATGGGGCATGAACTAATACCGTTTTTAGAACTTGATGATGCAAAGAACTTCAAAGAAGACCATAGTGGTGAAATAATTGTTAAGTTTGATGAAATCAAAAGAAGTTTTAGCGTGTTTGAAAAGTAAAAAGACCACCCTGGTTTCCAATAACTACTTCAGCATTCCAAATCATACCCCCAACAGTACAAGTTGGCAAAATGCCTTTTGCTTCGTAAGTATTTTGTGATATTTTTTTTAGCTTAAATCGATGATATCCCATATTCATATTTGTTGCATATATTTGTAGGTTTAGCTCCTTTTTGTTTATATCTTTACTGGTTTTAACTCTAAAGGTGAGAGTTTCCATAAGAGGTATTGTTTTAGGTTCAATATCAAATTCAATCTTACCAAGTTTTGGTATATCTGTACTGCAAGAGTTTAGGTGTAAATCACAAGAGGGTGATTGTGCATAAAACTGAGTATCTCCCATAAAGAGTTTGTATATACTAGAACTATCAACAAAAAAGTAAGTTAGAATAGCTCCTACAGCTAATATTTCTAAAAGTAATAGTTTAAAAAACTTTTTATTTTTCATAACCAAACTCCATTTTTAATGTAAAATATTATTGTATATGCTGTAACTATAAGAGTGTATAATGAGTTAAAGTAAAGAGATGTTTTATAAAAGTTTTTTTCACTATTTGCTTTAATCATCGTCAAGATTGAACCACTAATACCACTAAAGGTTCCTATGAAAATACTTATATAAAGAAGGTATCCTATGTAGTGATATTCTCGTTGTAAAAAGCAAAATGGACAATGGTGAGTTGGCAACTCATAAATATAAGTTCCAAAAAACAGTATTAATGACAATATAGAGACTATAAAAAAGGCAATATTAATTATCAAAAAAGGTAATTCTTTTTTTAAAAAACTTGCTATTACAAGTAGAATAAAAGTTACATAAAAAGCACTTATTATAACACTGTCTGGTATGTTAAATATCAAAGAGAAAGATGATGATGAAGCAACAGAGAAAAGGGTTCCGCAACAACTAACTATCTTATCAATATCTAATGAGCTAAAAAAAGAAATTTCATAAAGAATTTCAATAACCAAAAGAATAAAAGCTACTATAAATATTGAGAATTTTAGCTTTGTAAAGGAAAGTTTTTCATCTTGCATATCTTTTTGATGTAAAGCAATCCAAAAACCAAATATAAACAGGTTAATTATCTTAAATACAAAAAGCTCTAATCCAAAACTAACAGAGTTAACTACTCCTGCAGCACACATAGCGCCCGTGATAACACCTGAAATTTTGTCACTTGTAAAGACAAAGAAGATAAAAAGAGGTAGTTTTAGTATAAATATATACTTTATAATCGTAGCAACCAAGATAGCTTTTTTTTCAAGTTTGTATTGACGCTCATCAGTCGAATCTATATCCCAAAATCTTACAATTTTTATACTTATAATAAATGCAAAAAAAGCAAACACTAAAAAAATCATATCTAAGATGTAGATTGCAATTATTTCTGGGGTTAAGAACATAAACCATCCTTCATTTCAATAACCTTATCAACAAAGTCCAAGTCAAAAAACAGTGGGTCGTGAGTAGCAATGAGGATAGTTCTATTTTGAGTTTTGAGTTTTTTAATTATATTTATAAAGTCCATTGATAGTTTTGCATCTAAGTTTGCTGTTGGCTCATCTGCTATGATT
>CBDLTN010000077.1:0-11415 GCA_965306065.1 uncultured Sulfurospirillum sp.
CTATATATAGTGTTGCAATCAATGCACTTGTCATAAGCCAACTCAATCCTCTTAGCAACTTATTATTAGACATAAATGAAGTAGCTAATACTCCTCCTGTAAGATATATTACATATGAACTCATGTTTGCCCCCTTGATAATTTTTTATAATGATAAATTTTACAATTACTTATATTAAAGTATAATTAAAAAATTAACTAAGTAATATTTTTTTAACTTTAATAACTTTTATGTAAAAAACAATGATAAAAATCAGAAAATGAATCACAACTAGTTGAGATGAAAGAGTAAATCAATAAATTTTGTGTCATATTTGTTATACAAATTGTGTAAATAATCGTAACAAAACTTATGTAAAATTTTCTCTAACTTTACAAAAAAATAAAAACTAAAATCAATCAAAATACCATTTAAAAGTGCTTAAGAAAACTTTTATATATATAAAAGTTATAAGTGATATAATTGCGTTTTAAGTGTGTATAGGGGAAAAGGATGAATTCATCTGTTAGTGTTTCAGAGTTTGATAGTGGCAATACAAGGCGTGTGGCAAAAGTAAAAGAGTTTTTAGATAAAAACGAATTGGATATGTCGCTTGATATTGAAGTTTTTGTAACTATCAAAGACGAAGATGAGATAATAGCTTGTGGTGGACTTGCTGGAAAAGTACTTAAGTGTATTGCTGTTGATAATAATAGGCGTGGAGAAGGATTGATTCTTAAGGTAGTCACCCATCTTTTAAATGCAGCATTTGCTAGAAATAGAAAAGAACTCTATTTATTTAGTACTCCAAAAAATATTGATTTTTTTCAAGATTGTGGTTTTAAGCTTATCCAAGAGTGTGATGGCAAAATAATCTTGATGGAAAATACAAGAAATCTTGAAAAATATCAAAGAAAATTGAAAAGTCTAAAAAAAGATGGAGATGTCATTGGATCTATTGTGATGAATGCAAATCCTTTTACTAAGGGGCATAAGTATCTTGTAGAAGAAGCAAGTAAACGCTCAAACTGGCTTCATATTTTTGTTGTACGTGAAGATGCTAGTGAGTTTAGGTTTGATGATAGGATAAAACTTATTAAAGAGGGAGTCTCTCATTTAAACAATGTAAGTGTTCATGAAGGCTCAGACTATATTATTTCAAAAGCAACTTTTCCAACTTACTTTATAAAAGATAAAGGTCAAGTTAATGAGTTGCATGCTAAGTTGGATTTAAATGTTTTTAGAAATCAATTAGCACCTTATTTAGGGATTACACATAGGTTTGTTGGGACTGAACCGTACTGTAAGGTTACAAATAACTATAATAAAAATATGAAGAAGATTTTAGAGGATACAAGTGAAAAATCTCCTTCAATAGATGTTATAGAAATAAACAGAATAGAGTTTGCTGATAAACCAATATCAGCTTCAAGAGTAAGAAAATTACTAAAAGAAAAAAATTATGATGAGTTGGCCAGTATCGTACCACAAACAACTTATGAATTTTTAATACAAGGTGTAAAAAATGATAAATAGTGCACATGCTGGAACTTTAGAGTCTAGTGATGTATATATACAAATTAATCCTATAGAAGAAGATATAGTGCAAATAGAATTAGAGAGTAGTGTTGCAGAATTATATGATGATATGATAGAAAAACTGATACGTGACACGTTAAAAGAGATGGACATTACTGGAGTAAGTGTACATATTCAAGATAAGGGAGCACTTGATTTTGTAATAAAAGCAAGACTTCAAGCGGCAGTTTTTAGAGCAACGCAGAGTGAACCAATATGGAAGGAACAATCATGATAAAATTTAGAAGAAGTATGCTATTTGTTCCTGGTGCAAATACGGCTATGGTTTGTAGTGCATTTGTATATAAACCTGATACTGTCATGTTTGATTTAGAAGATTCTGTTGCACTTAGTGAAAAAGATTCTGCAAGACTTATGGTTTATCATGCTTTACAACATTTTACTTATAAAGATATAGAAACAGCAGTACGTGTAAACCCACTTGATTCTGTTTTTGGACATCTTGATTTAGAAGCTGCTGTTAGAGGTGGAGCAGATATAATAAGATTGCCAAAAACTGATACAGTAGATGATGTATTAGATATGCAAAATGCTATTGAGAAGATTGAAAAAGAGATTGGACGTACTAAAAAAACAAAACTTCTAGCAGCTATTGAGAGTGCGCAGGGTGTTGTAAATGCTGTTGATATAGCAAGATGTAGTGACAGACTTATGGGTATAGCTTTAGGAGCTGAGGATTTTGTAAGAGATTTGAGAACTCAAAGAACAAAAGGCGGTGCAGAGTTAACGGCAGCAAGAGCACAAATCTTACTTGCAGCTCGTGCTGCAAAAATTCAAGCATTTGATTCTGTATTTCCTGATGTTAGAGATAAAGAAGGTTTTGTAAGAGAAGTAGAGTATGTAAGAGGATTAGGTTTTGATGGTAAATCATTGGTAAATCCAAATCAAATTTCAATACTGCATGATATATATGCTCCAAGTGAAAAAGATATAGATTGGGCTTATGAAGTAATCGAAGCCGCAGATCACGCAAAGAAAAATGGACTAGGCGTTGTATCGATTGATGGGAAGATGGTAGATGCTCCTATCATAGCACGAGCAGAGTTTACTTTAGAGCTTGCTAAAGCATCGGGTTTGATAGGAGATGATAATGAGTAGATATGAAAAAATAGATAAAAATATAGTTTTAGAAGATAGAGATTCAAAAATATGTGAAAGCATTGAAGAGAGTATAAAACGTTCAGGGCTTAAAGATGGTATGACAATATCTTTTCATCACGCTTTTCGTGGAGGAGATAAGGTTCTAAATAATGTAATGAATGTTATCGCTTCTATGGGTATAAAAGATTTATGTTTAGCTTCAAGTTCTTTAGCTTCAGTGCATGATGAGGTAATAGAGCACATAAAAAATGGTGTAGTAACTCAAATATATACTTCAGGTCTTAGAAGTAAATTAGGAGATGCAATCTCACATGGTCTTATGGATAAACCAGTTCAAGTTCACTCTCATGGTGGTCGTGTTCATCTTTTACAAAGTGGTGAACTTAAGATAGATGTTGCATTTATAGGAGTTCCATGTATTGATAAGTTTGGTAATGCAACAGGTTCAAAAGGTCGTTCACAGTGTGGCTCACTTGGATATGCTATGAGTGATGCTCATTATGCAAAATATGTTGTAGCACTTAGCGAAACACTTGAACCCTATCCAAATGCACCAGCTTCAATTTCTCAAGATCAAGTAGATGCAATTGTTATGGTTGATGAAGTGGGAGACCCTAGTAAGATAGGAGAGGGTGCTACAAGAATGACAACGAATCCTAAAGAGCTTTTGCTAGCTAGAAGAACGGCTCGTGTTATTGAAAATTCTGGATTGTTTAAAAATGGATACTCTTTACAAACAGGAACTGGTGGATCGTCTTTAGCAACTACTATTTTTCTTAGTGAGAAGATGGAACAAAAGAACATAAAAGCAAGTTTTGGATTAGGTGGTATTACTGGAACAATGGTTTATATGCTTAAAAACAATCTGATTGAAAAGCTTATGGATGTTCAAAGTTTTGACGAATTTGCAGCAAAATCTCTTGGAGAAAATCCAAATCACATAGAGATAAGTGCAAACGAGTATGCAAATCCAAGCTCTAAAGGAGCAACAATCAAACAACTTGATGTTGTAGTTTTAAGTGCATTAGAGATAGATATTGATTTTAATGTTAATGTTATAACAGGTTCTAAAGGACTTCTTAGAGGTGCTTCAGGTGGTCATTGTGATACTGCCGCTGAAGCAAAACTTTCTATAATAGTTGCTCCTCTAACACGTGGTAGAATTCCAACTATAAGAAGTAGAGTAAACACTATAGTAACACCAGGAGACACTGTAGATGTTGTTGTAACTGACCAAGGAATTGCTGTTCATCCAAGAAATGTTGAACTTAAAAAAAGATTGAAAAAAGCCGGATTGACTATTGTTGATATAGAAGAGTTACATGAAAGAGCTATGAAGCTTTGTGGAAAACCTAAAAGGATTGAGCATACAGACAAGGTAGTAGCTCAAATAAGATATAGAGACGGATCTATTATAGATGAAGTGTACGAACTGGCTAAATAAGGTTCTTGAAAATAGAGAGCTTAGGCAAAAAAAACAGTGGGAGTTATGTGAAACATATAACTCTACTGTTTTGAGTCTGACTATAAATATTCCAGGAGCTAAAAAAGACAGTAGTGATGCAAAGTTTATCTATGAAGTTGCCCTTAAAGAGATAAAAAACTTTGGTTTGAAAGTATATGAAAATTCCTTTACATGTAAAGATACTGGGTATGAGGCTTTATGGGCTTTTGATGTAGATGCTAAGCATTTAAAAACTCTTACATGTAAAGTGGAAGAGAACCATCCTCTTGGACGGTTTATGGACATTGATGTGATTGATGCAAATAAGAAAATTCTCTCCAGAGAAAAGCCAAGAAAATGTTATATTTGTCAAGAAAGTGCAAAAGTTTGTGCTCGTTCACAAAAACATTCCATAGAAGAGTTATTAAACTATATAAGTAAAACAGTAGATGATTACAAAACTAGCATATGATGCCTTGATAAATGAGGTAGAACTTACTCCTAAACCAGGTCTTGTTGATCGTGCTAATAGTGGAAGTCATAACGATATGGATATAGATACATTTTATCTTAGTGCAAATGCTATTAAGCCTTTTATCGAGAAGTTTGTTGAGTGTGGAAACTGTTTTAATGATTTAAGAGAAGTTGGAATAGAGTGTGAAAAAGAGATGTTTAAAGCAACTAATGGAGTTAATACACATAAAGGTATGATATTTTCTCTAGCTGTTATTTGTGGGGCCATAGGAAGTGTTGGAGCTAGTTGTTTAGAAACTTTGCAAGAAGAGATAAAGTATATCTGTAAAGATTTGGTTCAAAAAGATTTGAAAAACTCAAAAGTAGCAAAGACTAATGGAGAAGTGTTTTATCAGAAGACAAATTTAGCTGGGATAAGAGGAGAGGCAAGTAATGGTTATCCAATTGTTTTTCAACAAGCATTACCATTTTTTATTGCTAAAGAGGAAGAACATGGAGAAAATATAGCACTTAAGATGACACTTTTGTTTTTAATGAGTAAGACAGATGATAGCACACTTTATGCGAGAGGTGGACTTGAAGGTCTTAGTTTTGTTAAAAGTGAAGCAAAAAAACTTTTACATGTAGATGATATTTCTTTATTAGATAACAGATTAGAAAAGTTAGATAAAATAATGACAAAAAAGAATTTATCAGCAGGGGGAAGTGCAGATTTACTAGGACTTACTTGGTTTTTAGCCAAGGTAAATATGATATAATAATCTATCCAAATATGAGGATTTTTATTGAGGATTTTGATACTTGAAGATAGTATAACTTTAGCATCTGGTATTAGTGATAAACTAAGCTCATCTGGTTATGCAGTAGATGTTTTACATGATGGTGAAGATGGAAACAGTGTTTTAGATTACCAGCAGTATGACTTACTTATACTAGATTTAGGGCTTCCTGGAATTGATGGGATTGATATACTAAAAAATCTTCGCTCAAAGCAAAAAAAAATACCAGTTCTTATTATCTCTGCAAGAGATAAACTTGACCAAAAGATATTGGGCTTAGAGAGTGGGGCTGATGATTATCTTTGTAAACCTTTTGAACTTGATGAGGTTTTAGCAAGAGTAAATGCTCTGCTAAGACGTTCATTTAGCGATGGACAAACAGTTATAAAACTTAATTCTTTAGAGTTTAATATCTCTTCACGGACTTTAACAAGAGATGGAGTTAGAGTTGAACTTAGTCATAGAGAACTTGGGGTATTTGAATATCTTTTAGCAAATGCCAATACTGTTTTGAGTAAAGAAAATATTGTAGAACACATAGCCTCCTTTGATGAAGAGATTAACTTAACAGCAATAGAAACTTATATATCTAGACTTCGTAAAAAACTAGGAAACGATGTATCTCTAAAAACAGTTCGAGGACTTGGATATATACTAAGTACTCAGAATTAATGAAAACTCAATCAATCCGTTCACGTCTTTTAACTTGGTTAACTATACCACTTTTTTTAGTAATTGTTTTAGCTTTTGTAATCATATTTTATTTACTTAATAGAAATGTAAATCAACACTTTGATAATGCTCTTTTGGTCGCTTCAAAGGGAATAGAAGAGAGACTTTATGTAAGAGATGGAGTTCTTAGGTTTAATTTACCATATTTTGGTATAGATTTGCAAACAAGTTCAGGCAGTGGAAGTGTTTTTTATAGTGTTGAAGATGAAAATAAAAAACTTCTATCAGGTTTTGAAGATATACCCAAGCCAAAAACATCTCAAAGAAGTACTTTTTATAAAACTAAATATACAAATCAAGAAGTAAGAGCATTATATGTTGAACATCAGATGTATAGAAATGGGATACTTTACAAAGCTACTATCATAGTTGCAGAAACTTTAGAAGATAGAAAAGAGTTGGTACGTGATATTTTGTGGATAACTATTGGTATTACTTCTCTTATAATACTCATAGCGATTGGTGCATCTGTATTTTCAGTAAAAAAAGGAATAGAGCCTCTTATAAATCTAAAACATCTGATCAAACGAAGAGACATGCATGACTTAACACCCCTAAAAGAAGAGGCTCCAAGTGAAGTTGCACCTCTTATAAAGAGTATAAATAAACTCTTTATGAAACTAAAGAAAAGTTTTTTACATGTAGAGAGATTTAACGCAGATGTTTCTCATCAGCTACGAACTCCTTTAGCAGAGTTAAAGGTACTTATAGAGACTGATGAGGTACTAAAGAAAAGTTTAAATAAAAAGAAATATTTAGACATAATTGATGGTATGAGTTATACAACAGAACAGCTTCTTCTTTGGACAAAAACAAATCCTGACGCGTTTGATAGAGACTGGTTTAAACCTATAAATTTAAGTAAGTTATGCGAAAAATATGCCAAAGAGAAAGTCCCTTTTATATATAAATCTGGATTTGAGTTTGTATTTGAAAGCGAGCCTGATTTGTGGATAAATGGTGGACCAATAGTTCTTGAAGGGCTTTTAAATAATCTTGTTGAAAATGCAATAAAGTATACGAAGGGTGGTACTATTACTCTTTTGGTTAAAAGAATAGAAGATAAAATAACCATTTGTATAGAAGATGAAGGAGCAGGTATTCCAAAAAAGTATTTAACAAAAATATATAACAGATTTTATAGGTTAGATTCAAAACAAACAGGCAGTGGATTAGGTTTAGGTATAGTAAAACAAATAGCAGAACTTCATGGAGGTTTAGTTACTATAGAAAATAAAAAACCTAAAGGGCTTAAAGTTAGTATTGTGTTTCCACCTCTTTAAACCCCTATTGGCTATTGAGCCTTTTTTATTGTTTTAAGTTTTTTTACAATGCTTTGACCAAATAAAGATAGTATCATAAGAACAAGAATTCCTATAGCAATAGGACGTTCAAATATATAATTAAGCTCACCACCACTTATCTGATAAGAGTGAAGTAAAGAACTCTCAGCCATGCCTCCAAGCAACATTCCTATAACAGCTCCTGGAACCGAGTAGTCATATCTTCTAAAAAACCAGCCTATGATAGCAAATACTAAAACAGTAATTGGTCCAGAGATATTTCCTGTTAGTCCAAATGAACCAAGTGTGGCTAAGGATAAAACAGATGGAATAAGATATGTCATTTTTATCTTTACAACAGAAGCAAGAAGTGGTATACAGATAATTCCTAGAATTATAAGTAAAAATACCTGTCCAAAGTTAGCAAAAATAATAGCATAAACCACATCCATTTGTTCTCTTATAAACTGTGGACCTCCTGTGATGTTATGCATAGCAAATGCAGCAAGCATAACAGCAGTTGCACCACCACCAGGGATACCTAATGCTAAAAGTGTTGCCATAGAACCTGCTTCACTTGTTGAGTTTGCTGATTCTGAAGCTATAACTCCTTTAGGGTTACCTTTTCCATAACTGTCAGGGTCTTTATCTCCACGTTTTGTTTCCATATATGAGAGTAGATTTGATACAGATGAGCCAACTCCAGGAACTGCACCAACAAAGATTCCAATAACACTTCCTCTGATTAAGATTAATGGGTGTTTAAAAGCATTGCGAAAGCCTTTCATGATAAGTGAAAGTCTAACCTTTCTGGCTGATTCATCTTCTACCAAGTATTTTGTGTTTACCAATCTAAACAGTTCAGATGCAGCAAACATGCCCATCATAGCTGGAATTACAGGAACACCATCTAAAAGATACTCATTTCCCATAGTTCCTCTAAGAGTTCCCTCTTCATTAAAACCAATGGTTCCTATTAGAAGACCCAAAAACCCTGCAATAAGACCTTTTAAAAGGTGAGTTCCTCTAAGACTTGCTATAAGAGTGATACCCCAAAGAATGACAACAAACATCTCTGCAGGCCCAATCTTTAAAACCATAATAGACAGAGGTTTTATAAGCATAAAAAGCATCAAATAACCAATCATAACTCCAAAAGTAGATGCTCCAAGAGCAGTTCCTAGTGCTTCGTTATGTTTACCCTGTTTTGCCATAGGATAACCGTCAAAAGAGGTTGCTATGCATGAGGATGTTCCTGGTATGTTCATCAAGATTGCAGGAACACCACCCCCAAAAGAACCACCTGTAAAGATACCTGTTAAAAACAGCATAGCTTGTAAAAAATCCATATAAAGTGTCATTGGCATAAATATAGCCATAGCCATGGAAATTTGAAGTCCAGGGGTTGCCCCAAAGATAAGACCTATCAAGATACCAGGAAATACAACTAACCAGTACTGTGGTTCTGAAAAAAGAAGAGTAAGAGCCTCACTTGCTGAAGCAAAATCTATTAAATCTAACGGATTCACATAATCTCCTTAATAATCAGTAGGTAAAATTGACATTGGCATGGGATATGGCAACATCTGTGAGAAAAAATACGGAACTAAAAAACCAAATATAACACTATATATAATAATCCATTGCCATCTAAGTTCACCATGAAGTCTTAAAAATATGGATATGAATAAAACAGTTCCTATATCAAAACCTAAAAACTCTAAAGAGAGTATATAACCAGCAAATGTAACTATTGCAGGGAAAACATCTCTAATGCTCTCCTTTTGTTTATTATCCTCATCGCAAGAGTCTTTTAAGTACCTAATAAACTCTACAACACATAAACCTAAAGTTAAAATAGCGATAGGGGCTATTAAAATAAGGTTTTCAACACTAGCTAAAGCTTTAAAAGCATCATATAGATACCAAAAAATAAAGAGTGCAATAGCTACAAGCACGCCAAGATTGACGCGCTTATCTAGACTTAATTGTCCCATAAATTCTCCAATTTTTTATTTACTTTTTAAGTAAGTAACCATATTTTTTGTAAACTTCAAAAGAGTCTTTTAGTAGTTTATTTGAAGTTTCAGGCCCTGTCCAAGTTCCACCTATCTTACTTTTCTTTAAGAATTTTTGAACCTCTTTTTTTGCTAAAGTGGTTTTAATTGCATTTACTAAAACTTCATATCTCTGAGGATATTTTTTCTTCAAATCTCCATGAACTGCAAAACCTCTCATAGAACCACTAAACATAGGAATTTGGATACCTATATCTTTAAGAGACTCATTTACAGTAGGGATATCCCATTTTGGGTGACGTTCTTCTTTAAAGATTGCAAGAGGAGTTAAAAACTCACGAATACTTTCACTACCTTCAGCACTAATAGCAATCAAATCAACTTGACCACCTGCTACGGCTGAACGAGCTTTACCACCGCTGTTGTATGTAACAAGATTTAGATTTTTTGATGGAATACCATGTTGTTCTAACATCATTTTTATAAGTAAGTGACCACCTGAGCCTTGAACAACTGCTGCTTTTATCTTTTTAGGGTTGTTTTTAATGGCATTTAAAACTTCAGGAAGAGATTTGTAACCAGTTTTTGAATTTACTGCAACTAGTTCATAATCGTACCATTGGATATTTAAGTAGTCCAAATCATCAATTTTGTACTTTGCTCCACCTGAGAGAATAGTGTTTGCCAAGTATGGCGTAAATGTTGAACCAAATAGTGTGTACCCGTCTGCTGGTTTTTTTAATATATAGTTTGCTGCTATTTGAGTACCAGCTCCTTTTTTATTTATAACCTTAACTCTTTCATCTAGAGTGTCAGAAAGAAATGATGACATAGAACGTGACATCCTATCTGCACTTCCACCAATCCCAAATCCAACAACTAAGTTAACAGGCTTACTAGGGTAATTATCAGCCGCTATGCTTGAGCTTATAAGCATACCACAAGCAAGTGCTGCTCCACCTAACATCTTTGCTGATTTTTTAAGTAAATCAGTTTTTTTCATAATTTCTCCTTGTTTATAATTTCAAGTCATACTAACAACCAATCCTATCACGAACCTGACAAAATTTAGTAAATAAAAACAAATTTTACACTAAAACATATAGTTAAAGGGCTTGCTGAGTTTTTTTATTGTATTTTACAATTATCACTTTTTTACAATTTGTAACAGTTTAACAGTGTTTTATATAAAAATAGTGAGTATATTCTAAAAAGGGTATAAGCATATCTTTGGTATTGTATGTTTAAAACTAAAGGAGATAGAGTGGAGTATATAATAGTGTTTATAATGCTTGGATTTTTGTATCTGCTTTTTAAACCAAGTCGAAAACTAAAAACAAAAGAACAAAAACAAGCTGAGATAATTGAAGGTTACAAACAAGAGATGCGAAGTGAACTTAAAGAGTACGCAAATGATAAGAATTTATTTTTAGAGAAAAAAACCGCTCTTTTAAAAGTCTTTGCAGAAGAACTTAACAGAAATTTGTTTTTCGATGAAGATGAAGTGCGAGCACTTATAAAAAAACTCGCAAATTATAATATAAAAAATTAATATTTATGGTTTAAGAATAATTTTTTCTGAAACCATTTTATATTTAGTAAGAAAATCACCTATAGTTGTAAATGTAGTTGTTTCTGGAGAATTAGGATGATCAGATATAGATACATCCGATATAAACATAGAACCAAGTGCCAACTTAAGTGGATTAACATCTAATTTAAGTGCTGTAAAATATGCTTTCTCATTTGCTTTTATTTTTTGTAAATCATTAGTTTGATAAATAGCAGAAGTAATAACGTCAAGAGTATGTTCGGTACAATTTTGATATTCAACTGTAAAAGGATTAGCAATAACAGAATAATTAGAATTATGTAGATTTTTATAAGTATCCGAAGCTATCACTTTTAAAAGTCTTTTTTGTAATTCTGGGGTCGGAATTATTATTCCAGCTTCAAGCAACTCGACACCAGCAAAAAAATCAACAGGATAATCAATGACTAAATC
>CBDLTN010000078.1:0-11387 GCA_965306065.1 uncultured Sulfurospirillum sp.
GATGCAAACAACACACCTTTGAATGTTGTTTCATTAACTATGCTTTCACCCATACCACTTTTTCTAGCATAACGTCCAAATCCTGCATGAACAACTGTATTTAGTCTAGAAATAACAGGCATTACTAATAAAAACTCCCAACCAAGCTCACTTAATAACAAAACTTTTGCAACTACATAAACAATCAAAGCAAGACCGCCATTAGCTCCGATACAAGAGTCTTTCATGATTTCTAACATACGCTCTTTGTCCCGATAACTAAAAAGTCCATCAAATGTATCGCTTAATCCATCTAAATGAAGGCCTCCTGTTAACAATATCTCTACGATAACAATCACCATTGCAATAATAAGTTTGTTTTCAATGAAAGGTTCTAATGCAAAAAATATGCCTACTAATATAATTCCTAAAATAACTCCAACAAAAGGGAAATATTTTATTGCTCTACCAATTTCAACAGGTTTATAAACTGTATTGGCAGGAACAGGTAGTCTTGTCATAAATTGTATTAACAGTAAAAATCCATTCATGATTTTTTTACCAAAGAAATTACATTTTTCATTTTGTTTTGCACATGTTCATATCCACTACTTTTGTGGTGAACAACTTCACATTCCATACAACTTTTTACTCCATTTGAAGTATAAGTTGGATTTCCTCCACAACCATCCCCCAATGCATATAAAGGACAATAACAAAATAGGCAATTAAAATTTTCAATATCTATATTTTTATGACAAGGAAAGTATTCACATTCTATGTTTTGAATAAATTTATAGCTCATATCACACTTCAGGGTAGAGTCTAACGTCTTTAACAAAATTACACGCCGCTTCAACAAAAGGAAATACCAATACAGCGCCACTTCCTTCACCCAATTTCATATTCATATATAACATTGGATCAAAATCCAATGCTTCCATAACATACTTAGCTCCTGGTTCTTCACTAATATGAGAAGGAATCATATACTCACGAACATGTGGATTCATACGATATGCTAAAAGTGCTGATACACCAGATATAAGTCCATCTAAAACTACTGGTATTTTATAAAGTGCAGCTCCTAAATAAACTCCTGTCATAGCAGCTATATCTAATCCACCAAGTTTTTGAATTATATCTATTGGGTCATTTACATCAGGCTTGTTTACTCTTACAGCATCTTCTACTACTGCTATTTTCAAACCTAATGTACTCTCATTAATACCACTTCCATAACCAACAATATCAATCAAAGGAAGATCAGTTAATGCTTTTAAACATGCACTACTAGTAGTTGTATTACCTATACCCATCTCACCAACAGCTAATAAGTTGTAATCTTTTTTAACAAGTTTAGCAACCATATCAATCCCAACTTCAATTGCCTCTATTGCTTGAGTTCTACTCATTGCTTCACCACAACGTATATTGTTTGTTCCCTTAGGCATGATACGATGGTTTATTGCATTTTTATAAGGTTCTTTTCTATCAATTCCAAGGTCTACTACAAAAAGATCGCTTCCTAAGGTTTTACACAACGAACTAACAGAAGCTTCCCCAGCTAACATTGCTTCAACTACATATTGGGTTATAACTCGCTTTGATGCACTTACACCTTCTTTTTCAACTCCATTATCAGCTGCCATTACTACAACTGCTTTTTTTTCAACCTTATAATCTTTTTGTATTCCAGCAACTTGAATCGCCATTTTTTCCAATTTTCCAAGTCCATTAGGAGTTTTTAACAAAGAGTTAATATACGCTTGTTGTTGAACCATATCTTCTTGGTTTAAACTTTCTATATGTTGTAATGTTTCTTCTAATACTTTCATGATCCAAACCCCATAATTTTATAAATAGATTCCATATCTAAGTACTTATTTAAATTTTTAGCTAACTTGTCATATTCAGATTGTTTATATGCTTCATAATCAAAAACTTCATCAACTTTATCAATACCCTTATTTTCACGAATACGGTTTAATAAAAAAGTTGTAAATTCATTGTTATCAAAAATTCCATGTATATAAGTTCCAACAATATTGTTTTTAACAGTACCTTTTAAAGATTCTTCATTTAGGAAAAAGCTTTTTTCTAAACCTTGTGTAATCCCTTGGTGAATTTCATAACCTTTGATTTTGCAATTATCAATCCCTTTTAAAATACCTTGTTCAGTACTTAAAATACCGCTGTATTGAACTGTTGTTTTTACATTTTTCATTTTTGTTTCAATATCAAGTAAACCTAAACCACTTATTTCATTAACTGCAGACTCAATTCCTTCTTCATCACATATTTTAAAACCTAACATTTGAAATCCACCACAAATTCCAAAAACAACCGTTCCTTTACGAGCTTGACTGACTATCTCTTGATCTATTCCTCGACGTTTTAAATCTATCAAATCTTCAATTGTGTTTTTTGATCCAGGAATGATAATCATATCGGCTCCGTCTAACTCATGAGCATCTCGTACATAACGTACACTTACATCATTATGTTTATCAAGAACATCCATATCAGTAAAGTTAGAAATACGCTTTAGCATAACTACTGCTATGTCTATTTTTCCACGTTCATTTTTTCTTGAACGATCAATTCCACAACTATCTTCTTCTTCAATATCCATTTCCATATATGGAACTACACCAAGAACAGGAACACCTGTTTTTTCTTCAATCATCTTTAAACCAGGTTCAAGCAACGTAACATCACCACGAAACTTGTTAATTACTATGCCTTTTATACGTGCACTCTCGTCTTTTTCTAAAAGTTTTATAGTGCCATATATAGAAGCAAAAACACCACCCTTATCAATGTCAGCGACCAAAATAGCTGGAGCGTCAGCTATGGTAGCCATACCCGTGTTTACAAGATCATTTTGTTTTAAATTAATTTCAGCAGGACTTCCTGCTCCTTCTAAAATTGAAGCTTCAAAATGGCTTGTGATAAATTCATAGACTTTTTTTATCTCTTCTTTCATAGCAGTTTTCTTAGTGTAATATTCTCTTGCACTCATATTTTGAAGTGCTTTACCATGAAGAATTACCTGTGATTTTTGATCAGTAGAAGGCTTTAAAAGGATAGGATTCATATAAACTGATGGTTCTAATCCTGCTGCTTCAGCTTGTACAACTTGAGCACGTCCCATCTCTTTACCATCTTTAGTAATATAAGAATTTAATGCCATATTTTGAGATTTAAATGGACATACACTTATACCTTTTTGCTTTAAAACTCTACAAAGTCCAGCAACAATGATGCTTTTTCCAACATCTGATCCTGTTCCATATACCATTAAATTTTTATGTTTCATTTTTCCTACTTTAACTTCATTTCTAAACCAGAAACAATCAAATATGCTTCATCACTATTACTTGCTACATGTTGATTCATCCGTCCTGCAATATCTCGAAAACGTCTACCAAGAGGGTACTCAGGAACAAGTCCCATACCTACTTCATTACTTACAATAATCATATCTCCATCAAACAATTTTCCAAAATCTAAAAGTTCCATCACTTCTTCTTTAATCTCTTCTTCAATCAACTCAACAGTATCATCATCAACGTTATCCCAATCAACATCTCTATCCATAATCATTAAATTACTAACCATATTGGTAAGGCAATCAACTAAAATTACATCTTTGTTTTTACTCTTTACATGTAAAGCTTGAAAAAGACTTTTATAACTTTCTAAAGTATCCCAGTTTTCATCTCTTTGAGCTTTATGAACTTTAATTCTATGTTGCATCTCTTTGTCAAACGCCAAAGATGTAGCAACATATAACTTATGCTTGTATTCGTTGGCACGTTTTTCAGCAAAATCACTTTTACCACTTCTTCCACCACCAGTTACAAAAGTTATCATTTTAACTCTCCTAAAAATTGCTCCATCACTAGCCCAATAGCATTTAGCATTTGTTCATTCTCTTCAGCCCTTCGCACTGCAATGCGAACATATTCTCCATCAAGTCCTATTTTGTCATTTGCTGTACGAACATAAATGCCATACTCATACAATAAATATGCTACAAATAGTGATGAAGGGATATATGAAGGAAGTTTTATAAGTGCAAAATTTGCTTGCGAAGGATAAACATATATACCAGGTATATTTTCTAAGCCTTTAAAAAAATTTTGACACTCTATGATATAGTTTTTGCGAATTATTTCATATCTATTTTGAAATTGTTTTTGAGAAAAAAACTTTAAAATTGTTTCAGCTATACCATTAAGATTCCAGAGATAACCTTTGGATAAAAGTCCTTTTACTAACTCTTCTTTCATCAAAGCATAACCCAACCTAACACCAGCTACCCCAAAATCTTTTGAGAGACTTTTTACAACTATCACATTATTAAATTCATAAAAAAGAGGTGTAGAGTCAATTAATTCCATGGCTTCATCATCATATGCAAAATGGATAAAACTCTCATCAATAATGATTTGTTTTACATCTTTTAATGCTTTTAATATAGTACGCATTTCATCTAACTTCAAATACGCGCCATTGGGATTATTTGGATTAATTAATATAACAGTATCAGGGTTCTCATTTTGAATAAAATCAATGAAATGATTAGTGTTAAACTTATAATCATTTTGCTGATCTAAGGCATAATAAACAACCTGTGAATCTTGCTTAGCAAACTCATAATACGATGAAAATGTTGGAATAGGAACTACAACTTTTTTATCAACAACTTGTTGCATCAATGCTTGAATAATCTCAATAGCACCATTACCTATAAACAAGTTTTCAGACTTTACATGTAAAGCTTTAGAAAACTCCTCACATAAAGCATTTTGCTGAGAAGGATAATGTTCTAATACATCTCTTAGATTACCATTTTCAATCAACTCTTTTTGTAGATACTCCATCACTAAATCTGTTGCATATGGGTTTGATAAAAAACATGCATCTATTTTAATTTTAAAATCTGGAAAAGTTTTTCTAAGTGTACTCATACTAGGACTATGAGTTCCAGCTTCTTTTTTGATACGTAAAAATTCTTCTTCAAAGTATTTAATCTTTGCCAAGTTTGAACGACTCATAAAAATACGCCTATATATAAAATGCTAAAAGTTCCTAAAAACAATAAAATTATCTTGTCAATTCCATCACGAAGACTTAGTACACGTAGTACATCTTCTTTTGTTAAATCTTCTTTTCCATCTCCAAAATAAGGTTTGTCTTTTAGCTTTCCAAAATAAACAGTTGGTCCACCAAGTTTAAGATGATATGCAAGACCAGCAGCTGAAATGGGCCATCCAGAATTAGGGCTTTCATGTCCTTTGGCATAACTACTTAGAGTCTTCCAAGAATAAGTTGCTTTAGTAGACATCTTAATCAGTAATGCGCTAATACGAGAAGGGATAAAACCAGCTATATCATCCACTATGGCACTGAGTTTTCCAAAATTCTTATAACGCTCATTCTTATATCCAACCATTGAATCTAAGGTATTAATAGCTTTATAAACTATTAGTCCTTTTAATCCAAAAAGCAATAGATAGAACAATGGAGCGATTACACCATCATTGATGTTTTCTGTATAAGTCTCTATACAGGCTTTATTAATCTCGTGTGAATCCATATTCTCTGTATTACGACTAACTAAATATTTGATTTTTTCAAGAGGTTCATCTGAAGTAACTACTTCTTTAACACTATGATATAACATATGATGAGCAAAAAACATTGAAGCTATTATCACGCTTCCAAGCAAACCAAGACCAAAAGGTAAAACACTTAATATAACCTCAAATAAATATCCAATTACAAAAGCTATTGTCAAAGTAGAAGTAATTAATAGTGTTCCAAAGAATATACTATCCTTATAAAAATGTTTTTCAAATAACTTAATAAACTTGCCTATGTATATAACAGGATGTGTAATTTTTTTAAATTCTCCACAATATCTATCAAGAATATAAGCAAAAAAAGCAATCAATAAACTATTCATCTTTCATCCTTTATTTATAATCTGTTCTGTATTAAACTATGTTGACTTCTCTTTATTTTTATAAAGAGCTATAATGTCAATAGCTTTACTAGGACAGTTATCTGCACAAATCATACACTTGATACAAATACTCATATCAGGTAAGCCTTTTCTTGGTCCAATGTTAACAGGACATGTAGTTTCACACATTTTACAACTTACACAAGCCTCTGTTGTAGAAGGTACTATTGTTTTGTTATATTTAGATGCAAACCCTTTTAAAGAACCAACTGGACAAATTTGCGACCATCCTCGAACAAATAAAAACATAGAAGCTATTGGAATGATTAATAATAAAGTGTCATAACGTAGAGCTAAATCAAAATGTGTAATTGTTGTATGATTTGCAATCTCAATAATAGCCCGTGAGATAATCCCTAAAGGACATATGGTGCATGGTAATGGGTATTGAAACACAAAGATTCCAACTAAGGTTCCTATCATCATAACAAATACATCATCCATGCCAGGTTGTGGTACATATTTTTGTACTTTTGTTTTTGCTTTAGCATATTTTTTATAGCTATTGTTAGAAGCCATCTTTTTTATGATTCCACCCATATAAGAAGTGGGACAACCCCAAGAACAAAATGAGCGCCCAACAAGAAACAAAATTATAGTTATTGTTAAAAATGGGATAATTAGTTCAGTGTTAATAGTTCTTGTTGCTAAGGAGAGTTCAATAAAACCAACAGGACAAATCAATCTAAAATAACCAATACTTGCATAACATGTCCCTGCAACTGTAATAACACCAAATGCCCCAAGTATAATGCTAAACATAGAAGAATTATGAATCAGTTTACGAATTTTCATCATGATTTTTACATTAAATTTAATCATCTCACTCTCCTTCTTTTACTTCATTTATAGGTGTCATGTCAATACATCGTGGTGGACAATAATAAGCACATAATCCACATCCTATACATTTATCTTTAACAATATATGGTTTAAGTGGTGATTTTTTTAATTTTAAAGTAGTAGGGATATCATACTCTTTTGTATAAGGTTTTTCCGGTTTTTTAGGATTTGGAAAGAGTACAACTCCTTCATATGGACACCTCATAAAACAGACCATGCAGTTAACACACTCACTTTCTTGTATTGTGGCAACTCCTATCTTCTCTTTTTGAATATCTTTTACTTGACTCAAAACATCTGTTGGACATGCATCTACACACAACAAACAAGGCTCACCCCATGCAATACATCCACCATTTTTAATATCTATAACAGGTGTTCCAATGTTTTTTATATCCCAACTAAGATCTAGTAAAGTCACAGCTTTTGTAGGACAAGCAGAAACACATGCTCCACATTTAATACAAGCTTTATAAAATGTGTCATCTTTAACAGAGCCTGGAGGCCGTAGATATTCATGTTCTCCAGAAACTAAAGGAACAGCTCCAACTAGTCCAAACATAGCTCCAGCTTCTGCTCCATAAATTAAAAATTTTCTTCGTTTAAAATCCATAATATTTCCAAACACCTATAAAGGTTCTTTCTTCATTTATTTTTTTGATAGTAGTAAAATATAAAACTACAAAGAAGCCATCTTTACACTTATGCTATGGCTTCTTCTAAATAAGTATGTCCTGTTATTTTCTCAATTTAGGTTTGTATTTAAAGTATAAAAATACACCAATTGCTAAAATAACTGCACTTGCAACAAATAAAATATTTCCTGCTTGAGGTTCTGATTCTTGATAACTTCCAAAAGCTAGTTGAAATGTTAAAATAAAAGTCATAAACCAACCAAAAATTAATACAATATTTAAATAATTTAAGTTTTTCATAGTGGGAACTTTCCTTTATGTTGATTCTTTTTAGCATGTAAAAGATCTATACCATATGTTGATGTAGTCATATTCCATACGTCTGCTTCTTTACGACGCTCTCCATAACCAAAAGCATCATCAAGCCCTAACATAACTGGATCCATCCATCTGAACTTATCAGTAGTAAAACCAACAAGACCATGCACCCATGCAGCACCTTTAGTATAAGGGCACACTGCCGTACAAATACTACAATTGCTTCCACTCTCAGCCCAGTACTCTAAACACTTCATATAGTCATTTTGCCATTGATAAACACCATCACAACTATTTTCATTTCTTGCTTCAAAACTTCTTGGACCTTCAGTAATAGACTTTGAAGGACATTCACGTGCACATTTTTTACATGTATCACAAAATTCTGTAACACCAAAATCGATTGGTTTATCATGATGCATTGGCATATTTGTTAAAATTGAAATAACCTTAATATTAGGTCCAAATTCTGGAGTAATCAATGTTCCAAGACGTCCAGCTTGTCCTAGTCCAGCCTCTATACCCATAGGCACTTGTCTAACTGTAGTATTTGAACAAGGAATTGCAATGTAACCCAAAGTTCTTATATATTCACATAACGACATAATTAAAAACTTTTGACGGCTATATCCTAAACTACTAGAAGCCATTGACATTATAGAAGGAGCAGTTTGTAACATTTCACGTTGATTTTGAATACACATAACAATAGCGTTATTAACACTATTTGGAATTACTAATTCAGTTTCATTCTCTTCTGGATACTCTACATCTTTAAACACTAATTCTTTGCGCTCTAATTTGTCTAATGGTCTAAATCTCTTTTTTGGTGCATGAGAATAAACCCAATCTCTGTTAAGAGCAGAAAAACCTACTAAATCAGCTCCAAATAATCTTGCCGCTAATTTTGTTTGCACAGTTAAAACATCAGGATTCGTTTCATCTGGTTTACGTTTACACCATTTCTCACCTACTGCAAGTGCATTCCATGATTGGTGTCCTGTATTTTCAGTAAAGCTTGATAGCATTTCAACAGTTGTTGCTCCTTGATTTAAAGCAAATGCACTTCTTGCTGCAGCTATACTTCCAACATCTATATCTTTATGAGTTTTACCTGCTAGTAAATTCTCATACTTTGCCTTTCCCATATGTACAAAAAAAGGTGCACCATGTTTATGTGTATACGTCATAAATGCATATTTAGTGCTGTCATATCTTTTGTGTACTTTTTCATCTATAACAATAGGAGATGCACCATCTTTAATTGCAAACTTTTCTCTAAGTTTTTGTGCTTTATCTTCAGCTTCTGCTGCTTCTGCCATACCTGGAGCCATAGAGGCCAACCCTAAACCTGCAAATATCTTACCAAACTCTCGCCTTGAAATAGCAGGAGAGTTTTTTGAATCTTGATTTGATAGAGGTGTTTCACCCGAACTTTTACTCATCTCTTCCTCCAAAATGATCTTATCGCCCTCGGTCAAAGATGTAGAAATTTTGAATTAGAATATAAATAATCTGACTAAAGAGTCTAAGCTCAATTACAGTTGCGGGGCAGCATTGGAGTCTAACCAATTTCCTTCATATTCTTAAAAAGATTTTACACTAAGGTGAAGGGCATTAATATGTCATTTAGAAGAAAGTAAATTTAAACTATATCCTAATCCAGAACGAGAGAGAATAGCATCACTAGGTAGTTTTACACGTATTCTTTTAATTAAAGTACGTATATTTTCATTATTTGTTAAACGTCCTTCCCATACATGTTGTTCGATTTCTTCAAAGCAAATAAATTTATTTGGATTTTTTGATAAAAGAACCATAAGAAGTAACTCTTTTTTTGTTAATTTTACATTGTTTTTATTCTCATCAAACAACTGTCCTAACCTTATATCAAAGACATAATTACCGACTAAATAAATATCTGAGTTTTTATAACATAACAGTTCTAGCTTTTTTTCTAATTCATATATGTAAAAAGGCTTTTTTAAATAGTCATTACAACCTAAAAGATAAGCCTTCTCAATCATTTCTAAGTCAATATTCGAACTGATTATAATGGCTGGTGTTTCTTTATCAAGTAGGCGTATCTCTTTAAGTATACTTAACCCATCTATGCCAGGGACATTTATATCTAGTACAAAACAATCATAACCATTAAAAATTGAATCTATAGCTTTTTGTCCATCTGAATAGACATCGATAACGTAGTATTTATCTTTAAAACTTTCTTTAATTAAATCCACAAGGTTTTTATTATCTTCTAGTAGTAAAATTCTCATTTGTATCCTTTATATATCGTAAAGATCTATAGATATACTAACATTAGCGCCTTTATCTTCATTTTTAATGAAAATATTTCCGCCCATTTTATCTTCTATAATTAATTTTGACATATATAATCCTAACCCATCACCATCATTCTTACGTTTTGTACTATAAAAAGGCTCAAATGCTTTTATCAATGCCTCGTCACTAAAGCCTGCTCCATCATCTATAATGCTAATTAATATTTTTTTATTATCTATACCAATTTGTACTTTTATATTTCCACACTCATGCCCTTTTTCTCTCGATGCTATAATAGAATCTTTGGCATTATTTATAATATTAATGATAATTTGTTTAAACTCATTACAGTAACCATATATAAATATATCCTTATTCGTAGTATTAACCATCTCACTTTCAATATAATGAAAAATTAATGTTTGATTAATTATACGCATAGCTTTCGTAGTAGTTTCTATAAGATCAAAACTTGTCTTTTTACTAGAAGGTCTAATAAAACTTCTAAAATCATCAATAGTCTCTCCCATATAAACTACATGGTTCATTATTGAATCAACAAAAGTATTTACTTTATTTTCATCAATCTGATCTTTTTTATACCAAAGTGACATTTTTTGAGTTAGTGTTGAAATTTCTAAAAGAGGAGACTTCCATTGGTGTGCTATTGCTGTTACCATTTCACCTACTTCTGCTTGTTTTGATTGTTGTATTAAAAATAACTCTGTTCTTCTTTTTTCTTCTGCTTCTTTTTTGTCTTCCGTTATATCTTGCATAATAATTACAAGACCATGGTTTTCTAGATTGAATCTAAAATTTAACTGTTTAATAAAAAACCAATAGGATTTTTTATTAATTTCATGTAATAATTCTAACTCATTGTTATGAGGAGTACTAATAATCTTTTCATACAACTTAGGAAGAAAACAATCAACATTTTTTCCTAATATGTTTTTTTCAACTTCATTTGTAAGTTCACAAAATGCATTATTGCAACCTAATACTTTTTTTTCACTATTACACCAAAATACTATTTTATTTACATTATCTAAAAGAACTTCATCAAAATTATGTTGTATGGCAAGTTTTTTTTCAGCACGCTTTCTTAATATTATATTTAAAATTGAAAAACTCATTAATAAAATAATAACAGGAAGCATAATCAAAGCGATAGTTACAAATTTTTGATTTTGTTCAATAAAACTCTTTGGTTCATTTATTATTTGAACGTTGTTGGCTAATTTATATTTATCTATATTATATTTTTCAAGGATCTTATAATTAAATAT
>CBDLTN010000079.1:0-11227 GCA_965306065.1 uncultured Sulfurospirillum sp.
TTCAGAAAACTTGGACTTGCATGATACCACTTTCCATACTTCATACTGTCTGAGAAAATCGGCATGATCCCAAAAGAGCCTACAGGTACATCTTTGGCTTTTTCTTCTAAAATCGTATAAGTATCTTTAGATTTTTCTTTTGCTTCAAGTTTTTCTGCATCACAAAAAGCATCTCTAAACCATCTCATCACTAGACCACTAAAAAATGTAATTCCCTCAGCTTGAGAAAGTCTGTTGATGACATGTGGGTTTACACGTATACTCATATCTTTTGGTGGTTTTGTTGAACTTGGTATATTTACAACTTGTTGCCAGAATGAACCACCTAAGATTGCGACTTGTCCCTCTTTAACTACTCCAAGTCCTGCACTTCCAAGCTGAACATCTCCTCCACCCATCACTACTTTGGTATTTGCTCCTAAACCAGACTCTTTACATGTAATGCTTCCCATAAGAGTTCCTACTTCTAGCGTTGATGGAAATATGTCATCTTTTATGCCCACTTTTTTAGCCATACTTGAAACCCAGTCTCTTTTTTCTAAAGAAAATATCCCTGTAGTTCCACCATTACTAGGATCAGTCGCTATCACTCCACTTAGCCTTGCTAAAATCCAATCACCTATCATGCTTACTTTTGATACTTTGTCATAAACTTCCGGACGATTGTTTTTAAGCCACATAATTCGAGGCAATGCCCCAAGAGCAAACGTCTGACCACTAAGCTCATAAAACTCCTCTTCTATGCCTTCAAAACTCTCTTTTAAAAACCTGACTTCTTTATCTGCTCTTGCATCTACATTAGCAACCGCCCAAAGTTCTTTGCCAAACTCATCATAAAGAACGATACCTTCACGCATACTAGTCGCACTAAGAGCCACTATATCTTTGCCACTAAGTCCAGCTACATGTAAAGACTCTTTAATGCACTCACAGACCAAAGCCCAATTATTTTCACAATCAAAACTCATGCTATTTGGTACACCACTCTCTTCTAAATGTGTCCACTCTCTTTGTCCTACACTTATCTGATTGCCTAAGGTATCAAAAATAACAGCCCGAACACTTCCAGTTCCAGCGTCTATTGCCATTAAGTATTTCATAGTAGTTCCTCTTTTTATATCTTGAAATTATAGCGAAACTCTTTAAATCTATTAAAGTAAATTATTCTAAGTAATTTGGATCAGAAATATATATAACCTATAATAAGGTAAAATATCATTATAATTTACAAAGAAAAGAATTAAAATGTTTATAATATCATTAACGTATATATGTGATTTGAAAGAAATAGATAAATTGCTACCAAAACATGTAGAATATCTAGAAGCTCAATATAAAGAAGGTAACTTTATAGCATCTGGAAGAAAGATACCAAGAACAGGGGGAATTATATTGTCAAAATTAACTAATTTAGAAAATCTAAAAAAAATTTTAGAAAAAGACCCATTTAAAATAAATAATTTAACGGAATATGAAATTCAAGAATTTATACCAAGTATGACTAGTCGTCAATTTGAAAATTTAAAAGAAAAGTAAAGTTAAACACATAAATTACTGGAGAAGAACGATGTATAAAAACATTTATATTTTCTTTACATTTTTGATATTTTTAGTGGGATGTTCAAACGAGAAACCAAGATTGGGTATAAAAAATTTTAAACTAACACCATGTCCATCTTCACCAAACTGTGTTAGTACACAATCAACAGACAAAAAACATTTTGTAGAGCCTATCACAACTCAAAACTCCCCACAAAAAACTAAAAAAGCCATATTAAAAATACTAAGAAAATTAAATCAATCAAAAATCATAGAAATAAAAGACACCTATATAAGAGCAGAATTTTCATCAAAAGTATTTGGTTTTGTTGATGATGTAGAATTTTATTTTCCAAATAATAAGTCAAACATAACTACCATACATATGCGTTCTGCTTCAAGGTTAGGTTACTCTGACTTTGGAGTAAACAAAAAAAGAATTGAAGAGATAAGAAACAAATTAAAAAATTAAATAAACAAAATATTTATATTTTTTCTTTTGCCAACTTTGCGCCAAATGCAATAAAAATACTTCCAGATAAATAATTAAGCCATCTAGAATTTCTTTTATTCATCAAAAAACATTTGAAATATTGTGCCAAAACAATAATAACTAGAAACCAACTAGAAACAACTAATGCTTGAACTAGTCCTAAAACAAGACTATCTTGTAAAACTGTACTTTGATTCACAAACTGTGGAAAAATAGAAAGATAAAATAAAACAATTTTTGGATTAAGTAAATTTGTAATCAATCCTTTATAAAAACTACTTCTGATACCTTTGGTTTCTTGTTTTTTTGGACACACCAAATCTTTTAGTACAAAGCCTGCTTTGATATGAGTGTAACCCAACCAAAAAAGATAAAAAACACCAATCCATTTTATAATCATAAAAGCCGTAACTGATTGTGCTATTATCAAACTTAATCCTAAAGCAGAAATAAAAGCATGAACAATAAAACCTATAGATACACCTAGTATATTTGCGAAAGCTTGTATTTTACTACTAGAGAGTGCTGTAAATAAAACAAGTAAGGCATTAGGTCCTGGAATTATTGCTATCAAAAAAACTATACTCATAAAAGCCAACAAAGATTCCAATGACATAATTTACTCCTAATTTTAAATATTGTACAAAAACAAGATTCACTTACGCTTAATATTGTTTTTTAAAATAAATGATAAAAAGTATAAGGGGTCATATAAGGGGTCAGACCCCAACTATAAACTTATGATTAATTAGTTGGAGTTTATATTACAATTAATATTTAGGCAAAAGAGACTTTCCTAGCATTGCTCTAAAAGCAAACTCAGGTAAAATCTTTGATAGGCAATTCATTAGTTTTGCATCTTTTCCTATAAAGTTTGTAACTTTGGTTTTTTGTGTTGCACACTTGTAGATTTCACCTGCAACTTCTTTTGGGTCACCTAGATTAAATGGCTTAGGAGGATTTTCCATCATATTTTCTAGGTGTTGTTTGTATGTTTTTCTATAAAGATTTAAATCTTCTTTTTTATCTCCATCTATTAAATGTACTGCTTTTACAAACCCTGTCTTATATCCTCCTGGTGCTACAGTTTTGACATCAATACCAAATTCCTTTAATTCATATGCTAACGACCTACTTAGTCCTTCGACCGCAAATTTTGTTGAAGAATACAAAGAAAACATAGGAACAGCAACATTTCCGCCAATAGAAGTTATATTTATGATTTTTCCTGATTTTTCTTGTCTCATGTAAGGAACTACTTCTTGAATCACATTAATAAGCCCAATCACATTAGTATCAAACTGAACTCTTATCTCTTCTTCATCTGCTTCTTCTAAAAAACCTGCTATGCCATATCCTGCATTATTGACTAAAACATCAATTTTCCCAAATTTTTCTATAGCAGTATTTACTGTATTTCTAATTGTCTCTTTTTTTGTTACATCAAGCTTTAAAACATGGATATTTTCTTCATCTTTATACATATCATTGTTTTGCATATTTCTCATTGTTGCAACCACATTCCAGCCTCTTGATGCAAATTTTTTGGCAGTCAATTTACCAAAACCTGATGATGCTCCTGTTATTAAAACTGTTTTCTTCATTTTTATTCCTTTGTTTTATAGTTTTATAAGTATCGAAGTATTTACTTAAATTTTTTTATTTCCACCATTTAGTCGTAGTGTTTTGTCCTAAAAGTGTAATAGCCTCTCCCATCTTTGGGAACCTAATATCAATATTTTTTTCTTTTGCCAACAAATCAATCTTTTTAAATGGTTCATACCAAGCATGAAGAGATAAGTCAAAAGTACCATTATGTATAGGAAACATTGTTTTTCCCTTTAAATCATTATGTGCTTGGATACTATCTTCTGGCATCATGTGAATATCTCTCCATTTTTTATTATAAGCACCAACTTCTAGAAATGTCATATCGAAAGGACCATGATTAAGTCCTATCTCTTTATATCCTGCAAAGTACCCACTGTCTGCCCCAAAATACAGCTTTGCTTTTGGAGCTTTAATAACCCATGAAGACCATAAAGTCTTATTTCTGTCCAACAATGTTCTTCCTGAAAAATGCTGGGCTGGTGTACATACAAATTCTATGTTCTTATGTACCTTGTTTTCTTCCCAGCCAAGTTCAACAATCTTTTGTCTTGATACTCCAAATCTTACTAAATGCTCTCCTACTCCAAGCGTAGTATAAAACATACCTACCTTATCTTTAAGCTTTTTTATACTCTTTTTATCTAAGTGGTCATAGTGATCATGCGAGATTATCACACAATCTATAAAAGGTAATTCTTCTATTGAAATTGGATTTTCATGAAAACGTTTTGGCCCTAAAAAAGGAATAGGAGAAGCTCTGTTTGAAAAAACTGGATCAGTTAAAATCCACGAATTTTCTATCTTGATTAACAGTGTTGAATGTCCAAAGCGAACCACTGAATAATCTGGCATTGATTCTAAATCTTTTGTAATTAAATACTCTACTGGTATGTCATTATTGTTTTTTGGTTTAGACTCTTTAGACTTATCTTTAATCATCGACTTAATGATAGACAATCCCTCTTTGAATTTGATTCTATAAGGTTTTTCACTATTTTTATGTCTTTTTTTCATCTTTTTCCTTTTATATTTCGACAAGTATCAAATTGTATAAGCAAAAAAAGTCATCTAAATATGACTGTTTATTAGTCAAGTTCTATGAAACTTTTTATCTTTTCTAATGTACTTTTGTTGATATATGCTACTAAAAACTTACCATTTTTTTCAGTAGTAATTAAATTTGCATTTGATAATTCTTTTAAATGATGAGATATTGTAGGTGCACCTATTTTTAAACAAGAGAAGATATCAGCAATACTGCATTCAGTTTTTTGTTCATAATCGATATTTTCTTGTTTTGCTATCTCTTTATAAATCTCTAATCTGTTTTCATTTGATAGAGCTTTAAATATCTTAGCTAATTCTTTTGAATTCATACTACTCTTTTATAGTTTGATATTTATCGAAGTATAATACAGTTTTTAAATTTTGTCAAGTTAAATACAATATACTTAGACTTAAAAGGATATAATGGCCGTTTTAATTATTAATTACATGTACATCAAGGAGAATTTATTTAAAATGTCAGACATATCAATTAGACAAGCTATACAAGAAGATTTAGATAGATGTTTTGAAATCGAAACAGTATCTTACTCTGGCGATGAAGCTGCTACTAAAGAAAAAATACTAAAACGTATCATAACATACCCTGAAGGGTTTTTAATCTTAGAAAATAAAGAAGAGATAATAGGTTTTATTAACTCTGGAGCAACTCACAAAGTTGAGCTCTCAGATGAAGAATTTAAAGAGCTTGTTGGACATGATCCTAGCGGTGAACATATTGTAATTATGTCAGTAGTAGTTCATCCAAAATACCAAGGAAAAGGAATGTCTAGTATATTAATGAAACATTTTATAACTTCGATGAAAAACCTAGGTAAAACACAAATATATCTCATTTGCCAAACAGAACTAATCAACATGTACACCAAACATGGCTTTATTCATATTGGTGAGTCTAATTCAGATCATGGCGGAATGAGCTGGCATGAAATGTCCCTCACAGTCAATTAAATATATACTCTATAGAGAGTTATACTAAAAAGGAAATAATATAATAAATACATTATTAAACCTAAACCCTGAATGGCAAGGGAGTGAAAGTCCCATTTTAGAAAAAAGTTCAACTAAACTTGCATCTAAACTATTTGGGAAACATACATATTTAACTATAAAGCCTTCTAAATCGAAAAATTTGAAAAAAATAGATGGAGTTTTTGCTTTAGATGTTATAGGAAAAAGATTTTCTGAAACGATTGATTTACTTAATGAAACTTTACCACAGAAAATTATAACTGTAGGGGGTACCTGTGGTACTGAAGCAGGACCAGTTTCATATCTAAATGACTATTATAAAGGAGATATAGCAGTTATTTGGTTTGATGCACATGGAGATTTAAATACACCAGAATCATCTCCTAGTGGACATTTCCATGGAATGGTTTTACGTACACTTCTTGGTGATGGTCCAGATATATTTTGTAACTATATACGCAAACCATTGCAAGATAAACAGGTTTTTATGGCGGGAATCCGTGATTTAGATAAGATTGAACATGAATATATTGATAATTCCAATATCACCGTTTGTCAGGTTAATAAAGATTTGGTAGATGCAATTTTAAAAGCTGGTTTTTCTAAAGTATATATTCATATTGATGTAGATGTTCTTAACCCAGAAGATTTTTCAGGTATGTTAATGCCAACTACAGGAGGTCCTATGAGAGAAGAATTATCAGAGTGTTTGTCCCTTATCTCAGAAAATCTTGACGTCATAGGTGTTGGTGTAGTAGAGTTTTGCGAAAACAATAGTGAATCATCACAACAACTCTTAAAAATACTCAATGATGGAAAAATAATAAAAGCAAAAAGGGTCAGCCCCCAACTATAAACTTTTAGTCAAGCAATACTAATTTAGATTAGTATTGCTCTTATTAGATATTATGACACTTTTTTACTTTTGCTTGCTCAAGCTCCCAGTACTCCATCTCAAAACAGTCTTTTAGACTGATTCCTTGGTATCCTCCAAGTTTATCTGCTCTTAAAACTGCTAACATAGTATGTTCTACTATGTCATTTAAGATACTTGCTTCTTTCTCATTTTTTCCAAAAGTTACGATTCCAAAATCTTTAATGACTGCATAGTTTGGTGCAACATTTAAACATATCTCATCACTACTATACTCTTCAAAGTAGTTTTTATACTCACCCATAAAATCATATATAGCTTCTTCCATATCCTCTTCTATGACCATAGGAACTCTTTTAGTTCTTATAATATGTTCAGGTGTTAAAACTCCTCTTGTGACAAACTCTTTTAAGTTGTCTTGAGACGCATAATGAAGTGCAAGATTAGATTTGTTTACATGTAAAGATACTTCGTGTCTTTTATGGTGCTCTATCAAAACTTTTAACTTATCTAAATTAACATAACGATTTGTTGGTTTTGGATTTATTTCTAGTTTTACATTCTCATTTAAAAAATCTTCAGCCATGCTTACTGCTTCTATCATCTTATCATATGATTTTTTTGCATCATCATCAAAAGTAAATATCCCATGATTGTGTAAAATGATACCTTTACATGTAGACCAGTCAAAGTCTTTCGTCATCTCGTATATAGTCTTTGCTAGAATAAATCCAGGCATAACATAAGGCACTATCAAAAAATCTGGATATACCTGTTCTATAAGTTTTTCTCCATCTTTTGAGTTAGATATAGTTACCACAGCATCCGCATGAGTGTGGTCCACAAACTTAAAAGGTATAAGTGCATGAAGTATAGCTTCAACAGAAGGATTTGGAGCAGATTTGTCTATCATGGCTGCTTTTTGTCCGCTTACCATATCGGTATCACTCAGAGTTTCTAGTTTTGCCATATCTAAAAGAGTATCCATCTTTACTGGTGCAAAACCTTCAGCTTTGATCGAAACCAAATCCCAACCACTTCCTTTTACAAACAAAATCTCTTCACCATCTACCATGCTTTTTACTGAAGTGTTTCCACCGCCATGAAGTACAAGCTCATCACTTTGTCCTAAAAGATTTGAAGTAAAAACTCTTAAGTTTATATCATTCCAAAGATTTGTCATTATAATACTTCTAAATCATCAGAAAACTTCTGTGCACAATAAGGCTCAAAGTTTGATTTATAATACGCATAATGAGCTGAGGCTTTATGTCCATCAAGCGCTGCTTCATCTCTCCATGACTCAAGAACTACAAACTTTTTTGGCTCTTCTTTTAACTGACATATATGATAAAAAAGACATCCATCTTCTGCTTTTGAAGCCTCTACCATAGTAGTTAAAAGCTCTTTCATTTTCTCTATTCCATCATCTTTTGCTATAAATGTAACTTGTTTTGTAATTGTCATCTGTTTTCCTTAGTTTAACTTAAAATCGAAATCTGTATGGCCAACCACTTCACCTCTGTGATTTTTGACCTCTATTTTGTGATACTTCTTTAGTGCATCAAACTCTTTTTTATCTATATATCCTAGCTTATAAAGCGTATGAACGGCAAGTGCTTCTACAATGGGTATACTTCCATCTTCACACTTAAAAGTAAGCCCTATTCCCTTGCCTATAATACCAACAGCATAGTACCCATCCGCCCCAAGCTTTGCAAAAAGTTTCCCTTTACATGTAGACATCAAATCAGTACAAAGTCTATCTTTACCTGCTACCATATATGGGTAAGTTACCATAGCATCTATAACTCTTTTTACACTTTGTCCTCTTTTATTACTAAAAACCTCTGGAAGTGAAAGTTTAGCAATCCCTTGAGCATATTTGTGCAAAGGAAGAGCATGAACAGGAACGCCACAACCATCCGTTGCTATGATTATATCTTTTTTATCATACTCACAAATCTCGGCAAGTGTTTGTAATATCCTTTGTTGAACAGGATGAGAGATACTAAGATAATTTTCTAAATCTTCATTTTTATAATTTGTTCCTAAAAGCATACCAGAGTGCTTTCCTGAACAATTAGAGTTTGAATTATCTAAAACTCCACCTTCTTCTTTTAGTAAAGTTGCTATTTGAGGATTTAGTGAATCATGAGTTCCACACTGTAAATGCTCAATCCCAAGACCCGCTTTTGCAAGTATCTTTTTAACCATATCAGTGTGAACCTTCTCTCCATTATGAGAAGCACAAAGAAGAGCCAACTCCTCTTCACTTACTCCGTATGCATCAATAGCCCCACTCTCAAGTGCAACTAAAGCTTGGATTGGTTTTGCACATGAACGTATATAAGTTACTCTTTTAGCATCACCATATGAGTGCAAAATCTCACCACTACAATCAACAACTGCGACATGACCTATATGAGTCAAATCGACAATAGGACCTCTATAAACTTTTGCTACTATTGACATTTTACTACCTGTAGTTTTTAATAATTCTAACATTTTATTGTTAAAAAGAAAAACTACTGTTTATTATTTTGCTAAATTAAATTTTAAATTGATTATCATTTAGATTATGAATAAAAATTTACAAACAGTTTTTTCCTATCATGAAGAAACTAAACATGCTCACCACAAGTATGCTAGGTCAATTGGTTATATGGACTGGGCAAATCAACCTAACCCTTATCGTTCATACAAAGGTGCTTTACATGTAAAGCTTCCAATCACATTACAAAACCCTACACCTCCTTATCATATGATATTTGGCGATAAGATTCCATCTGCTCCTTTACTTTTAGAATCCATATCTCAGCTTTTACAGTTCTCCATGGGAATATCAGCTATAAAATCAAATGGTATAGACGAGTGGGCACTTAGATGTAACGCATCAAGTGGCAATCTTCATCCAAGTGAAACATACCTCATCTTACCTCCTAGTGATAATATAAACTCAAAAACCACCATATCACACTATGTTCCAAAAAGTCATGCTTTAGAAATTTTAAGTGAATTTGACTCACAAATATGGAAAACGTTACCAAAAAATTCATTTTTTGTAGCACTTAGTTCCATCGTTTACCGTGAAGTTTGGAAGTATGGAGAACGTGCCTTTAGATATGTAAACCTTGATGCAGGACATGCTCTACGTTCAATTCAAATAAGTGTAAAAGCACTTGGGTGGCAATGCAGCTATATGAATGAAGTTTCTGATAAAGATGCTGCAAGATTACTTGGGCTTGACCAAGATGAACGTTTTGGTGAGAGTGAGATTCCAGATATGTTACTCTTAATAACTCCTAATGAATATAACAAAGAGATTAATATATCTAAACTACTAGAACCTCTTCCAAAAAAATTTGATTCTAAAGCACAAAATATAGCGCAAGACTATCAAAACTGGCAACTTATAAATGACATAGAAAAAGCAACCTTTACATGTAAAAGCAATAAGTATATAAAAGTAAAACAACAAGTCATAAAAAGAGAGCCAAGTAAAGAGACAAAAGATGTAGTTTTAAAAAGACGAAGTGCCCAGATGATGGATGATTCTAACAACAACATATCTTTTAAAAAATTCAAAACTATACTTGATAGTACAAAAGAGAGCTTTAGCGGTTGTGATAACTTAATCAATCTTGTAATTTTTGTACATAATGTAGAAGGCTTAAAATCTGGTTTGTATATCTTTCTAAGAAACTCTTCTTATAAAGATGAGTTAAAACTATCTTTAAATACAGATTTTCAATGGAAAGAGATAAGCCAAAGCTTATATGCTCTTTCATATGGTGATTATAAAACCAAAGCAAAAGAGATATCTTGCAATCAAGATATAGCAAGTGATGGAGCTTTTTCTTTAGGTATGTTATCTCCATTTGCAGATGAGATTATAGAGTATGGACCTCATAGATACAAAGAGCTTCATTGGGAGTGTGGAGCCATAGGTCAACAACTCTATCTTGAAGCTACATCTATTGATTTTCAAGCTACTGGTATTGGTTGTTATTTGGATGATGTATTTCACACTCTAATAGGTCTCAAATCCAATAAATTTCAGTCTTTATATCACTTTACTGTGGGAAAAGCTCTAATAGATAAAAGAGTTTTAACAAAAGAACTTTATCAAAACAGATAAGTTCTATTTTAGATATAATTTTATTTTTATACTCATAAGGTAACTACACAAAATGAACGAATTTTTAAATGGTGTTTACGAACGTATTATAACAATGTCAAGTTGGGAAGCTTTGGCTGTTTTTTTAGCTATTGCTTATCTACTACTTGCAATGAGGCAAAGTCTTTGGTGTTGGCCTGCTGCTTTTTTTAGTACTCTTATCTACTCAGTTTTATTTTTCGATGCTTCACTCATTATGGAATCAGTTCTAAATATCTACTATCTAATCATGGCAGTTTATGGTTGGTATGCTTGGAAATATGGCTCAAAACTCAAAGAAGAACTAGCAGTTAGCTCTTGGAATTTGGCTTTACATGTAAAGATTATAATTATCCTAACTCTTATCTCTTTATTACTTGGGTATGTGATGGATAACTATACAAGTGCTGATTTTGCTTATATTGATTCTGCTACTACAGTGTTTGCTGTTTTTACTACATATATGTTAGCTCAAAAGATCCTAGAAAATTGGCTTTATTGGATAGTAATAGAT
>CBDLTN010000080.1:0-11199 GCA_965306065.1 uncultured Sulfurospirillum sp.
CATGTAAAGAGTGTTCCACCTTTGTGAATACCTTCAAGCATATAACTTTTAATATCACTCAAATCAAATCCACTAGCCATAAACATAGACTGCTCTCTTTTTAAAAGAAAATCAGCAGATTTTAGCTTAGTAACTATGCCGCCAGTTGCAAAGCTACTTCCTGCATTTTGTGGTAACAACAACTCTTCTTTATCTATAGAACAAACTACTTTTTTTATAACTGCATCATCATGTTTATTTGGATCTTTATCATAATAACCATCAATATCCGAAAGAATTATTAATAAATCTGCTTTAAAATAGTGCGCAACATGAGCTGAAAGTTGGTCGTTATCCCCAAATACTAGCTCCTCTATTGCTGTTGCATCATTTTCATTGATGATTGGTAAAACATCATGTTTTATAAGAGTGTCAACTGCACACTTTGCATTTTGAGTTCTTTTTCTTGAATCAAAATCATCTGCTGTTAGAAGTATTTGGGCACCCATTTTACCAAACTTTGCTAATTTTTTGTTATAAAGTTCTACTAAGTGAGGTTGACCGACTGCGGCTATAGCTTGTCTATTGGGAAGTGATTTCTTATCTAGTTTTAGTTTTGAATACCCTGCTGCAACTGCAGCTGAACTTACTAAAATAACTTCATGTTTTTCCATAAGCTCTACTAAAAACTCTACAAGATTAAGCATTCTTGTTTTTTCAATACGATTTAGTTCACTTAAAACGTGACTTCCTACCTTAACTACAACGCGCATTTTACCTTCCCCTTTTACTACTCTTCTACCACTTTTCTTGTTTCATTAACTGCACCTAAAAGTGCATATTTGATTGCTTCTAGATTTTTTCTTGATATTGAAGAAAATGGCATCACAAAGTATGGTAAATCTCTTTTATACCCTTCATATCCTTGTACATCTTGACAGTACGCAGGAGTATCATCTTCAAAACCAAAATGTTTACCGTTTTTATTTGGTTCAAGTCCAAGCATTTCTATAAACTCTTTTGATTTTTCTTCAACTTCTTCTTGACTTAATGCATCACTTCTAGTTAGTGCTATTGCATAACCATTTTTAGATAGATTCTCTGAGAAGTTTTTAACCTCTTTTGCTAAAGTTTTGTACTGGTCTTCTAGCTCTCTATAGTTTGCAATATCAATCATAAAAAGCAAAAATTTTGTTCTTTCTATGTGTTTTAAAAAATCAAGTCCCAAACCTCTTCCATCACTTGCTCCCTCAATAATTCCAGGGATATCTGCCATAACATATGATTGATAATTATCAGTCTCTACGACTCCAAGTTTTGGAGTGAGTGTAGTAAACTCATAGTTTGCAATTTCAGGTTCTGCATTTGAAAGAACTGAAATTAGAGTTGATTTTCCAACATTAGGAAAGCCAACCAATCCAACGTCTGCGATAAGTTTAAGCTCTAATCTAACATCTCTGCTTTCTCCATTAATACCAGGTTGTGCGTAAGAAGGTCTTTGATTTGTTGGCCCTTTAAAGTGAACATTTCCTAATCCACCCTTACCACCTTCAATAAAAAGTACTTTTTCTCCATCTTCTACCAAATCAAGTATAACTTCTCCATTATCTACATCTACTACTTGAGTTCCTGGAGGAACTACAACTTCAAGAGATTCTCCATACTTTCCATAACACTTTCTTGCCATACCTGGTTGCCCATTTTTAGCTTTTAGATGTCCTGAGCCTCTAAAATGAGATAGTGTATGAGTATTTTTATCTACTCTAAAAAAGACATTACCGCCTTTTCCACCATCTCCACCATCAGGTCCACCCATAATAACGTGCTTTTCACGTCTAAATGATACTGCACCTGCACCACCATTACCTGCTTTTAAATTTAACTGTACATTATCGACGAACATTGAAGACCTTTGTTATTTGTTTTGGAAATTTTATTTTAAATTATTTATAATATCTACATGTAGAGATTACAAATAATCTCATTTAAGGAGTTAGGCGGACTTAAGTCCGCCTAATAATTATGCGGGGATTACAGAAACTTTGTTTCTTTTTTTATCTTTACGTTTGAACTCAACATGTCCATCCACTAAAGCATAGATTGTATGATCTGTTCCAATTCCAACATTATCACCAACATGAGTTTTAGTTCCACGTTGACGGATTATGATGTTACCTGCTCTTACAAATTCACCACCGAATTTTTTTACACCAAGTCTACGACCTGCTGAATCTCTATTATTCTGGGTACTACCTTGACCTTTCTTATGTGCCATTAGTTTTTCCTTTTCTTAGTGTCTATGGGATTAAGCTTTGATGCTTAAAACTCTAACTTTAGTAAACTGTCTTCTAAAACCACGCTTAAGCTTAGAATCTTTTCTTCTACGCTTTTTAAAGATAATTACTTTTTTATCTTTACCGTCAGTTATAACTTCTAGTTCAACTTTTGCGCCATTTACAAATGGAGCTCCCACTTTAAGTTCTTCGCCTTTAACAGCTAAAACTTCAGTCACCTCGATTTTCTCTTTTGGCTGAGCGTCAAACTTGTCGAAATCTAAGATATCGCCTTCTTGAACTTTATACTGCTTCCCGCCATTTTTAATGATTGCATACATTCGTATGTCCTTTTCTGAAGAGTTTTTTTAATTAAGGTGGAGATTATATCTGAAATTTCTTTAAGGTAAGATTAAACTTTCGTGTAAAATACTGTGTGTTCTTATATGAAAGTTTACATGTATATACTTTTTAGTATAATAAAAAAATAAAACAAAGGGTCCTTATTGAAAACTTTAAATATACTTTTACTAATAATAATTGGAATAATTTTCACTTCTTGTTCAGACAAACCAAAAATAATTCAAAAACCAATCCCAAAAGAACCTAAAAAACAAAAAGTGATTCAAAAAAAGATAGACAACTATAAAAAAGCGTTAAGTTATGAAGATAAAGATGGAGTAATAAAAGGAGACAATTATGCTAATTATAAACATTATTTAGACAAAGCAGTTAAAGAAAAAAATCCACAAGCATATTTAAAAGCTTTTCATGATTATAAAAATCCTATCGGTAAAAGAGCATACATAAAAGGCAAATATATAACTGTTGCACAAGATAATATAAAAAAAGCTTCTAAATTTGCTCTTCTAGCAATCGAAAACAGAAAAAACAGAAATATTGCATGTGAAACGATTAAAGAAATAAACAAGCAATATATACTTAATGAAGAGCAGTCCTACAAAGTATACTTTGCTAATAAAAAACAAAAATGCATAGACATAGAAGATAAATATTTTGATTTTCAATTTACTCCGAGTATCTCATTTATTAATAAAACAATAAATAATGACAAATATAGAAAAAAGCATGAGCAGGTTTTACAAGATTTAATTGATAATTATGCCCAAAAAGCGATAGATGGAACTTTAATTACCACATATTTAAAGTATGATGACAGATGGATAGCTTTATCTAAAAGTGCCGTAAATTTGGCTTTTATAAACTATAAAAAAGACAACAAAGAGTTAGCTGGAGATTATTTAGCCCTTGCAAAAAAGATTATTGAATCAACACCTTTAAATAAAAATCGGTATTTTAGATATGACTTAAAAGAACATGATAGTAAAAAATACTATCATGATGAAGAGCGCGCTAAAATAATAAAATTAGGCTCAGATGAAATTTTAAAAGTGCTTTTAAAAATGATTTAGCTTGATAAGCAAGTATACTCTTTATCTTTTAGAGCTTTTGTATATGCCCTAATGGCAAATATTGCCCAAAGTATCTCTAAACAAACAACTTGATAGTTACTAAAAACAACCATTTTAGGAATTACTGATATTGCTGCAATCACATTGTATAGATGAAAAGATTGCATATTGATTTTTTCCACACTAAACAGATAATATGACCAAATAAAAGCAACTACAGACATCCATGCTAAAATGTCAAAACATTGCAAATAATCCCAAATCAGCCAAGACACTATTGAAGAAAAGCTCATTATTACCAATACAAAATCAAAAAACTTTTTATTCATAAACTTAAGAGTCAGATTTTTATTAAAATAAGAAACATACGATACATATAACCAAAAAACATTAGTAAAAACTGGTTGAATCGTCATTTTTACTACTGATATAACTGATACTAAAACAGCAGCAATCATATTTAGCAAAAAGTACATTTTCCCCTTGTCTATCTTGTTGTGTGAAATTAGATAATATGCAACTATATAAATGATACTTCCAATCCAGCCAAAAATTTCAACAATCATTATGGAACAATCTTTTTTCTATGAACTAGATATACAATCAATGTTATTATTGATGCGCTTAAACCAAAGCTTAAAACATTGTCAGTTTGAATATTAGATAAAAAATGCAAAAATACTGACTCATCTCCACCTCTTGAACTTACCATCGCATCTGCTGTGTATTCTCTACTGTATTGATAAAAACTAAGAACCAAATCTATAATGGCAAAAAGACCAATAAATGTTAAAAGAATATCTGTTTGAAAACTGTTTTTTGCTGAAATTTTGTTATATATCAAATCTACTCTCTCTTTAGTAGTTGATAAAAGTTTTTCTGTATTATCAATAATAGACTCAAATGACCATGAAGTCAATATAGAATTAAATACCTTTAATTTTTCTCGATTTAAATACTTTTGTATATCTTTATACTCGATAATATGAAGGTTAGCTGTAGCAGATATCTCTTCAAGTTTTTTACTCATTACTATAATGTCATCTTTTTTAAAAAAATTGCGCAAATCTCTTTTTTGAGTTTTTTTGTAAGATTCGTTTATAATTAACTTAAGATTTTCAATAATTTTTTCAATCACTGCATAATAGTATTGTGCTAAAAACATTGCATCCCACTTTTCATCAACACTCTCACAATCTTCCCTAAAAGCGTAGTTTAACCAAGAAAGAGACGATGCTTTAGGATTGGAAAAAAACTCTTCAATCTCTTTTTGATTTTCTACACCTTCTAACCAAGCCTCAAGTAAGCCTTTATTAAAAGAGCTATGTGTTTTAACATTTATTGCTTTTGACGCCCAAAGCATACTAAACTCTTCTTTATCCATATTTTTATTCATATCAATAAAATTGGCATAGTTTCCTCTCTTTTGAATAATTCCTTGAGTATCAAGTATTTCAAACTGTTCTAATATTGACTTTACATCTTCTTTACATGTAGCAAAGATATCTTTAGCAATAAATGCATTGATTTGTTCATTTATCTGTTTTGCTAGATGAGCATATTTTGTTTTGTACTCTTCTTTTGCAACTTCGTTTTCATGAATGTCAATATTTAATTTTATGATACCTATAGTATTGTTATAAATTTGTAGTTCACAATCTTGAACTTGACCAAATATTTTATTATCTAACTGCGTTGATTTAGCTCTAATATCATCTATGTTTGTCAACCGGATTGAAAAAACTTTTCTCTCATCTAAAGAATCTTTATTTATGTCTGTATACAAAATTTTCTTCTCCAACATCTTTTGATCTCGTAGCTGACTGGTATGAAAATATTCTATATTAATAAACTCACTAAGATTAGTTTTTTCTTTAGCTCTATCCCAAAACTTATAAAACTCCTCTGTTTTGTATGCATTCATTCCATTTGATAAACAAAATCCTATTCTAAACGGTGCTGTAACCATTACTGTCATAATATTCCTTTAATCAATCTCAATGTACATATTATCTACATACAAAACTTGTCCTCTTAAAGGACCATCTATAATCTTGACTTTTGTTTTTTTAAACATTTCATCATAAATTTTTATATTTGCTGGTTTTAAAAAATGCTCACTCCACTTAAGAACTACTGCTTTTGTTCCCCTTGGAATTATGAATTTTTCTTTAGAATCTAAACTCTTTGAAGCTACGACCATAGGAAATGTTTCTGTATTGTTTACTAACTTTATAACGTCCGAAAAGTTTGCTTCTATAATTTCTCTGTTATTTAGTATGATTTCAGTATATTTACCATTTTGCTTGATGTTTTTTAATGCTTTGTTAATTTCTTGCATAGTTTTTTGGTTCTTTTGACTCTTTTTTATCAACAAATGCATAGTGTCAAGGCTAATAAAATCAGGATTTTTTATATAGTCTATATTGCTATAATAGTCATGAAAATACCTCTTTACTATATGCATACCTACAAGTTTATTACTAGGAATTAGATTTATTTTTGCTTGTTGTAGTGCATAAAAAGCCTCTATTTCACTATGAAAAATTGTAAGGTTTTTAAAATTTTCTATATCGATATTTTTGTATGAATATCCCTTTACTATACCGATACTAGTATCATAAATCCCTTTTGTATTTTTTTCATCAAAGTGTTCTTTATTATAAAATAGGACATTTTCCACATCAATAAGAGAGTCAGAATAAAGCATATCTTTCATACGCTCTTCATCTTTAAAATATGGAAATGTCAAATCATATTTGCCATCTAATGTTGCTTTATATCCCTTCTCAAAAGGTTCAAAGTTAATTTGTACAGGTTTTTGCATTTCTTTAAATATTTCAGTTACTATATTAGATATCAACCCATTGTTTTTTATCTTTGGTGTAGTATAAGGGTACCAATCTCCAGTAGTAATTTTTAACTCCGAAGCATAAGAACAAGACACTATAAAAAAAAATAATATACTCAATATCCGCATAAACAATCCTCTAAAAAATTTTCTCAGTGTATTTAAATAATTCTTAAAAAAAGATAACCTCTTCTTAAAAGGTTTTTTAATATAATCACAACTACAAGGATATAGATTAATGCAAAGTAAAATACTAATTCATACCGCTTTATTTGCTGAAGCAAAAACTATTATAGAATTTTTTAAACTCCAATGCCTACAAAATAAACCTTATAAGATATATGCAAAAGATGATATACTCTTGGTTGTATTAGGAATGGGAAAAGACAATACTGTAAAAATAAAAGAGCTTTTTGAAAATTATGATATAAAACGTGCTATAAATGTTGGAATTGCAGGATGTAAAGACACTAATGTTGAAATTGGTTCTTTATTTTGTACCAACCATAAGTTAACAGATATAAAATCTGCAAGCTTAACAACAGTAGACAAACCTCTTAGTAACCCAAAAAAACTAGATACAATGCTAGTAGATATGGAAGCTAAAACATTTTTACATGTAAGTAAACAATATCTACATGCAAAAGATATTTATATACTTAAAATAGTATCTGACCACCTAGATACAACAATACCAAAGAAAGAATTTGTATGGAAAATTATAGAGAAAAATTTAAAAAACATATCGACAATAGTAACTTTGAAAAACTAGAAAAAAGCTTACAAGAGTTTATAGAAGACAAAGCTTACGCTTACAGGTTCTCTTTTTCTGATATAAAACAACTAATAGATATCTCAATCGATTTAAAAATGTGGGATGAGAAGAGTATAAAAGAGATTTGGATTGATGAACAAAATAAGAAAAAAGCTCTTTTACATGTAAAGAGTTTTTATGAAAATCTAAAAAACAAACCTAAAAAATATGGTGAGTTTAAAAGCAGCCCTAAAGACAATAAATTTAATTTTACTACCTTTGAAAAAGATGAGCTTAGTCTTGGTATGTGCCCAGTAGCAAGTCCAAAAACCAGATGTTGTAACCTTATGACACTTGATGCTGTGGAGAGTTGTGGATTTGATTGTTCGTACTGTTCTATCCAATCTTTTTATAATGAAAACAAAATAGGTTTTGATAAAAACTTTGCAAATAAACTAAAAAATTTAAAATTAGATCCAAACAAAACTTATCATATAGGAACAGGACAAAGTTCAGACTCACTAATGTGGGGAAATAAACATGGAATACTTGAAGCTCTTTTTGAATTTGCAAAAAATAATCCTAATGTAATCTTAGAACTAAAAACCAAATCAGATAACATAACATATCTACTTGAAAACGAAGTACCTAAAAACATTCTTTGTACTTGGTCAATCAATACTCCAACAATTATACAAAATGAAGAACACCTAAGTGCTTCACTTCAAAAACGTATAGAGTCTGCAAGAACATTAGCCAATAAAGGTGTTTTAGTTGGATTTCATTTTCACCCAATAGTTGCATATGAAAACTATATAAAAGAGTATAAAGAAGTAGCAGATGCTCTTTTAAAAAACTTTAAGGCAGAAGAAGTTGTACTTGTTTCACTAGGAACTTTAACTTTTATAAAACCTGTTATTAAAAAACTGAGAAGTCGAGATTTTAAAAGTAAAATCTTACAAATGCCTCTTGTTGATGCAGGTGGAAAACAATCATATCCACTAAAGATAAAAGAGGAGATGTTCAAAGGTGTTTATGAAGCATTTTCACCTTGGCATAAAGAAGTATATTTTTATATGTGTATGGAGAATGAGAGTCTTTGGAAGAAAGTTTTTGGTTATGAATACGATAGCAATGATGAGATGGAACTTAGTATGATAAGCTCTTATAAAAGTAAAATTAAAGGCATAAAATGAAAGTAGCTTTAGTAACTGGGTCTAGTAGTGGAATAGGGAAAGAAATCTGCGAGACTCTTAGAAAAAATGGCTATAAAGTTTATGGTATTAGTAGAAAAGAAGGTGATATTATTTGTGATTTACGTAATAGCAAAGCTTTACATGTAAAGATAAAAGAGTTTTTAAAAACAACTGATATTGACCTTCTTGTAAACTGTGCAGGTATTGGTGCTTTTGCTCCACATGAAGAGTTAAGCTTAGAACAAATTGAAACTCTTATAGATGTCAATCTAAAAGCTCCTATAGTTTTAACAAGTCTATGTCTTAGAAGCCTTAAAAAAACAAAAGGTCATATCATCAACATAAGCTCAATCGAAGCTACTCGCCACTCTAAATTTTCTGCTTTATATACTGCAACAAAAAGTGGACTTAGAGATTTTTCTTTAGCTCTGTTTGAAGAGTTAAGAAAAGCTGAGGTAAAAGTGACAAATATCAATCCAGATATGACTAAAACAGCTTTTTTTGACGAACTTAATTTTGAGCCTTCTTCAAAAACAAATACTCATCTGTTACCTAAAGATATAGCAAAAACCCTTTTAAATGTAAGAACTTCAACAATGGTATTTACAGACATCACAATAAGGTCTCAAAAGTTTGAAGTTGTTAGAAAAAAGTGATTGATTATACAATTATTTAACAATAATTTTGTATAATAGTATATGAATAAATATAGCCACTATTTTTTATCCCTTGTGTTTTTACTGCTAGTTGTATTGTGTGTTCAAACTCTTTACATGTACACAACTAATAAACACAATATAGAGGAGAAAAACACCTTTGTAAAAGTCGTTGGATTACCAGATCTTACCATATCAAATGGAGCTAATTTTATAAGACACAGAAGTTACAGTGATACCTTCTCACTCTTTAGTAACGGTCCTGAACTCTTAGAATACTTCCCTTCAACTTTTACCTATAACTATTCACATAATTTAAGAAATAACCCATCAAGGATAGAACTTGACAAATGATTATAAAACTTCTTCTTTAAAAGGAGATGTTAAATGAAAATTAACCATTTTTTGATAGGTTTTGCTATCAACTCTCTTTTTAGAAGAGGTGCAAAAAGCTTTTTTACAATATTTATATTTACATCTTTAATTTTTTTACTTTCATCAATTCTTTTTATATCAAACTCTATAAAAGAAGAGCTTTTTATAACACTCAAATCTCTACCTCAAATTACAGTACAAAAACTTCAAGCCGGAAGACATACAAATATAGAAATTTCAAAGGTAGATGAGCTTTTGAAACTAAATGGTGTTCAAAGTGCAATTCCAAGAGTTTGGGGTTACTATTATTTTGAAAAAGCTGGTGTTAATTTTTCTGTTGTCGGTATTGATTCATTTGATAAACAGTATAAGAAGAATTTTGAAAAGATAGTTAAAGACTTTGATTTTGATGAACTTTTAAAAAACAACTCTATGATAATTGGTGAAGGAGTTGATAAAGTCTTAAGAGAAAACTACTACCAAGGTCTTTTTAATTTTGTAAAACCAGACGGCGAGTTAAAAAAAGTAAAAATTGCTTCAACGTTTAAAAGCTCTACTGCACTAGAATCAAATGACATAATCCTTATGCCAAAAAATTTGGTCTTAGAAATTTTTGGTATGCCAAAAGATAAAGTAACAGACATAGTTTTAGGTGTTGCAAATCCTGAAGAGATACCAACAATATCCAAAAAAATAAAAAACCTTTTTCCTGATACGAAAGTTATCACAAACAGTGACTTAAGAGTTAGTTATCAAAATATTTTTGATTATAAAAGTGGAATGTTCCTTGCACTTTTTGTCATAAGTGCTTTTACATTTTTTATGATTGTCTATGATAAAGCAAGCGGACTTAGTAGTGAAGAAAAAAGAGAAATAGGCATACTAAAAGCTTTAGGTTGGAAGATTGATGATGTACTAAAAGCAAAATTTTTTGAAGCTTTTGTAGTTTCGTTTATCTCCTTTTTAGTAGGTGTTATACTCGCTCTGTTTTTTGTTTATATTTTACAAGCTCCTATTTTAAAAGATGTCTTTATTGGTTATTCTAGACTAAAACCAGCTTTTGATTTACCATTTGTTTTAGATTTTCAAACTCTATTTTTACTGTTTTTTCTTACAATTCCATTATACATAGCCGCTATCATAATTCCATCATGGAGAGTTGCTAGTATGAATGCTGACGAGGTAATGAGATGATTGAGTGTAAAAATATAACAAAAGTTTTTAATCAAAACAAGAAAAATGAACAAACTGCATTAAAAGGTATAAATCTAAAGTTTGAAAAAGGTGAACTGATAGTTCTTAAAGGTTCAAGTGGAAGCGGGAAAAGTACTCTGCTATCACTTATAGCAGCTCTAAGTAAACCAACTGTTGGAGAGATAATAGTTGATGATAAAAGAGTTTCTAAAATGCCCGATAACTTTACTGCAATGTTCAGAAGAGACAACATAGGCTTTATCTTTCAAAAATATAATCTAATCCCAACTTTGGGTGTATATGAAAATATAATCATACCAACTATCCCATCAAATCCCGAAGAAAATGAGCTTTCTAAGCGTGTAGATGCTCTTTTAGAGATGTTCTCTATAACTGGCAAAAAAGACTCCTTAGTAAAAAATCTCTCAGGTGGGGAACAACAACGTGTTGCAATTGCTCGTGCACTAATAAACGACCCTAGTATAATC
>CBDLTN010000081.1:0-11032 GCA_965306065.1 uncultured Sulfurospirillum sp.
TCATACTCTTTATCTAAAAGGTTATTTCTAAAACTATATATTGTAAGTCTCTGTTTATTTGCAACATCGTCATACTCTAAAAGATGTTTTCTTGATTCAAAGTGCATCTGCTCTACTTTTTTCTGAGCATTTTCAACTGCACGTGTTACCATTTTAGACTCTATATGCTCACCCTCTTCAATTCCCAATCTATCCATGATAGAACGAATCTTATCACTACCAAAAATACGAAGCAAGTTATCTTCAAGACTTAAGAAAAATCTACTCTCACCAGGATCACCTTGACGACCTGCACGTCCACGGAGCTGATTATCTATACGACGACTTTCATGTCTTTCAGTCGAAATTATATAAAGTCCACCAAGAGCTTTTATCTCATCACTAAGTTTAATATCAACACCACGACCAGCCATATTAGTTGCAATTGTAACAGCACCTTTAGAACCAGCATCAAGTACTATTTGTGCTTCTTTTTCGTGATTTTTTGCATTTAGTACTGAGTGGGGTACTTTTGCAGTTTTTAAAAGACTGTGAAGAAGTTCACTTTTTTCGATTGAAGCAGTACCAACAAGAACAGGTTGTCCTTTTTTATGTCTTTCTTTTATATCTACAATTACAGCTTCAAACTTCTCTTTTTCTGTTTTGTATATAAGGTCATTTTTATCATCTCTTACCATTGGAAGGTTTGTAGGGATAGATAAAACATCTAGTGAATATATCTGAGCAAACTCTGTTGCTTCTGTCTGAGCAGTTCCTGTCATTCCTGCAAGTTTATTGTATTGTCTAAAGTAGTTTTGGAAAGTAATATCAGCAAGAGTTTGTGACTCTTCTTTTATCTCAACTTTTTCTTTTGCTTCAAGTGCTTGGTGAAGTCCTTCACTAAATCTTCTTCCTTCACTAAGACGTCCTGTAAACTCATCAACAATAACTATCTCGCCTTCTTTAACAACATAATCAACATCTATTTCAAAAAGGTGTCTAGCTTTTAAAGCTTGATCTAGATGGTGAGAAAGTATTGCATTTTCCATACTATATAAATTATCTACTTCAAAAAGTTTTTCCGCATTTGCATTACCCTCTTCTGTTAGCGATACTGTTCTGTTCTTTTCATCTATTGTAAAATCTATCTCTTTTTTTAGTTTTTGGGCAACTGTATCAGCAGTTCTATATCCATCAAGAGTTCTATCGGTTGGACCAGAAATAATAAGAGGAGTTCTTGATTCATCAATTAAAATAGAGTCAACTTCATCTACGATAACAAAGTTATGGCTTCTTTGCATCTTCTCACTTGAAGAGTAACGCATGTTATCACGCAGATAATCAAAACCGTATTCGTTATTTGTTCCATAAGTTATATCACAATCATACTGGTCTTTTCTATCTTCTTCAGTATCTGCTGTAATAATCCCAACACTAAGACCTAAAAAATTATAGATTGCAGACATCTCAGTAGCATCACGACGAGCAAGATAGTCATTTACTGTTACAACGTGTACACCATTGCCACTCATAGCGTTTAAGATAACAGGAAGTGTTGCAACCAGTGTCTTACCCTCACCAGTTTTCATCTCAGCAATATCACCTTGATGAAGAACCATACCACCAATCATCTGCACATCAAAGTGCCTCATACCTGTTGTTCTTTTACTTGCTTCTCTAATTATTGCAAATACATCATTAAGAACATCATCTAAAGTTTTTGTCTCTTTTTGAATTTCATCTTTAAAGCTATTAAATGCAGATTTTAACTCATCATCACTCATCTTCTCATAAGTTGCTTCAAGAGCATTTATAAGTTTTACTCTGCCTCTATATTTTTTAATTATTCTGTCATTTTCCGTTCCAAAAATCTTCTTTACTATGCCTAACATGTACTTTTACCTTTGTCATTCTATTTAAAAGCATTGATTTTATCATATCTTTACTATTATTTTGATAAAACTACACTAGAAAAACATTTTAGGATAGATTATGAAACTTTTTACCACTTTTTTACTTACTTGTAGTGTTCTTGTCGCTGGGATATTCGATTTTGAGACTATTAGTAGTGAATTTAATCAAACAATAACAAATGAGGAAAACTCAAAAATAGTATATAGAGGAAGTTTTTATGCATCCAACAAAGCAAAAGCACTTTGGATATATACAAGCCCTATAGAAAAAAAGATTTATTTTAACCAAAACCAAGTAGTTATTATTGAGCCAGAGCTAGAACAAGCCATCATAACCAACCTACAAAACACACCAAATCTAACAGAGATTTTAAAAGCTGCAAAAAAAACAACTGATAATACTTATGAAACAACTTATGATGATATAAAGTACACTATCCATACAAAAAACGAAAAAATAGATAAGATTTTATACAGCGATAAACTAGAAAACAGTGTCAAAATAGAACTATTTAATCAAACTATCAACACTTTTTTAGACAATGCACTTTTCAAGCCAACAATACCAAGAGAGTTTGATATTCTTACCCAATAACTATTTGTGTATATAACCCTCTTTTCTTAACTCATCTATGATGATTTTAGCTGTAACGTCTTTTAGAATATTGAGTTTTTGTATATAGATATAATCAATATCTATGCCATACTTATCACTTGTATAGTTTATAATTGCTTTTTTTAAGCCCTCTTTACCTTTTGATGTTAACAAATTTTCTGCATAAAAACTTCCAATAACAACATTTAATGAATCTATGATTTTAAAATCAAATGCTTCTACATCACGACCTTCAAAAACAAGAGAAGTACTAATTTGCACAGGTTTTTTAGATAGCTTACTAAAAAGACTTACTTCAAATTCATTTACATGTAAAGTCTCATCAGCATGTAAAAATAATCCACTTAACAATAGTATTAATAATATCTTTTTCATTTTTACCTTTTACGCATTAGAATCTAAAATAGAAGCTCCAAGTTCATTCAACCTTGCATCTATCATTTCTATGGATTTATCTATAGTCTCATAGCTTAAATCAGGAAGTTTTCCTCCCCACATCTCTTCTGCTTCTTTAAAACCTTGTAAGATTCCCTCTCGTCCAGCTTTAAGTTTTTCAACATCATCACCAGCACCCATTAGTACAAAATCAGCTATACGCTCACTAGTTTGTGATACACCAAAAAAACCATGTTCTGAAACAAGCTCTTTAGCTTCATCTTGAGTTAATTCAACTATAGGTTTACCCTCATAACCTATGTCGGCTAAACTAAGTATATCTGCTTGTCTACTTGTCTGGGCTTTTGATTCACTACTAACTTGCATTTGATAATCAACCAGATACTGATTTGATATATCTTTTGCCTTGAGCTCTTTAGTATCTTCAATTTTTTTCTGAAGATTTTTTGTTGCATCCATATATACATTAGATGCAAACGAGTTGTCTATATTCATGATGATTTCCCCCTATAAATATACTCTACATGTATATCGTCAAAAAAGCGTATCTTCTTCAATCCTATCAACTTTGCTTCTCTCATAAAACTCTCTTACTTTTGGTGAAACCTGTATACATTTTCTCAGATGATTTGGAAAATTATTATAACTATAGTCCAGAAGCAGTTGTTTTGGATTTTTGGCTCTACTTATCGCAACATAAAACTGGCTCTTCTCAAAAATATTATCTATATTACACACTAGAGAGTCTATACTCATACCTTGTGATTTATGTATAGTAATAGCATAAGCAAGTTTAAGTGGAAACTGCTCTAAAGTCACTAAAGGTTTCTCTTCTATCTTATCATTGAGTGTTATACTCTCACTCAAAGTATACTCTGCCCTCTTCGCTTTTACTGTTTTACCATTGGCTTTTTCTACTACAACTTCTTCTTCATCAAGTTTTATAACCTTGCCTCTCTCACCATTATAGTATGAACCCCATTTATTAGTACAAAAAAGTACACTAGCTCCGACTTTTAAAGTAAGTTCTGAAGGAACAGGAAGATTCTTTTTCCAAGTCTCAATTCTCTTTACATGTAAAGAGGGAAAATGTATTTTCTCTTTTGCTTTTAACAAGATTGGCTCGCTTTTTAATGCATTGAGTCTTTCTAGATTTACTATATCTGCCTCTTTGTTTCTTCCATAAAGTATTGTTGGGTTTTCATCGTTTACATGTAAATGCTCTCTAAGTCCTTCAAGATAGTATCCAACTTCATTGTCCAACTCCCCTCTTCTAATACGGTTTAGTATATGAAAAAAGTTCTCATCTTGTGTTCTTTTCGTTCTTGTCAACTCAACTATATACGGGTCAAAATAGCTCCATGCAGAGCTCTCAAAAGCAAACTCTTGATTTCCAAATAAAGAGGTAGTAGGAACTCTTGATTTTACAGGAGGAAGTTGAAAAAAGTCACCAACAAAAAGCAATCTTCCATCAAAACTTCCATTTTCAAGCCTATGCAGTATCATCTCCATCAAATCACTACTAACCATACTAATCTCATCAATAACAAGCAAATCAGCAGTATAGAGTATCTTGTTTAACTCTTTTACTCTGTTTTTTGTGTACTTATCATTTTTTTTCATCTCTTCGAGATTGTTTGAGATACCAAAACAAAAAAAACTGTGTATTGTATGACCGTTTACATTAACAGCACTCACGCCAGTACTACCTAAAACTACCACCTGTTTTGTTTCACCTCTAAGTGAACTTATAAGCTCTGTAGTCAAATAACTCTTACCAACTCCACCACCACCGGTAAGTAACAGATTTCTTGTTTCTAATAACTTTTTTACTTTTTCTAATAGTTCCAAAATATTCCTATATATTACTCTTAGTTCGACTTCAAAGACTTTTTATATTTTTTTAATTTTTTCATTGCCCAATCATAATGACTAGATGTCGCAGATACTAAATAAGCACCTAAAGATGTTGTTCCTGTCCATTTGTATCGTTTTTTCTCAAAAAGCTCTTCATCAGTATGTTTTTTTATGATTGTTTGAACTTTTTCAAATGAGTCAGTTAACATCTTAGAAGCTTCATTATAACTAGTACTCTGATATTTTTCCCAAATATACATATTTAAATCTGCTGTTGTTTTCCAAGTATACCCTTTTGCTGGCATATCTGGTTTTTCGCCACTCATACCAACCTTATACCAATCTAACATCATTAAATGCCAATGATGTAGATGAATTAAAATATCTCTTATATTTTTATCTCTATCATCAAATGGTATTTTTCCATTGATGATTTCATCTTTACCAAAAGACTCTATAAGTTTTAACATCATGACATAATTTTCATTACTGATTTTTATCAATTCTTCTTTATTTTTTGGTCTTGGCATTTTATCTCTATTATATTATTTTTTATTCTTGAGTATTGTCTACAAACTGACGACTTCCTAGCTCTTTATCAATAGCATAAAGTCCATAACCATTGTCTCCTACCATCTTCATCTGATCAATAATTTCACTAAAAGAAGCCTCTTCTTCAACTTGTTCTGTAACATACCACTGAAGTAGATTGTAAGTTGCATGGTCTTTTTCTTTTACTGCTTCATCACTAAGATCATTTAACCATACTGTCATTTTTCTCTCATGAGCTAAAGCTTGCTCGAAAGCTTCTACAATTGATTTACAAGTTATAACTGTCGCTTTTATATCACTTAAAACTACATCCGCACCTTGATCTTCAAGATACTTAAAAAGTTTCATTGCATGTGACATTTCTTCTTGATATTGAGCATTAAACCATCTTGCACAACCATTGTATCCATTGCTACTTGCATATGCTGACATCCCAAGATATATATATGCTGAGTGAAACTCATTGTTTAATTGTTTATTTAAGCTTTTTTCCATATTTTTACTAATCATTATTAACCTTTTTAAATAGATTTGATATTTTATCATAAAAATTCAAACAAGAAAATAAAATTGTAATTGAAAATCAGTATCATTTAAGAGTTCTTTTGATACAATTCTTATAAATATTTAAAACAATTGGAAGATAGATGAAAGAATTGTGTAAATTGAAGAAAAAAAATCCTAAAAAGTATAATGATGCTGTTTTACAGTTCTCGCATAATGCGACTTATTTTTGTACCAAATGCGACCGCATAAGCTGTGAAAAAAAAGTTCTTTGTAAGGCAAAAAAGCTTTAGTCCTAATATCTTATAAATTACTCTGTCATATCTCAATATTTGGTTTACTATAATAATAACCTTGAGAATACTCTATACCTAAATTCTTAACTTTTTTCGCAATTTTTTTATTATGAACGAACTCTGCTATGCAAGGTATATTGTTTTTCTTAGCAAACATAGCAATTGACTTTACAATATCTTCACTCTTTTTGTCTGTATCTATATTTTTGATATATTTTGCATCTAGTTTTAAATAATCTATGTCCAAATCAAGTAATCGCTCAAAGTTCGAGTACTGCGTTCCAAAATCATCAATCGCAATCTTATAGCCTGCTTGTTTTAACTCTATCAATTGTGATAAATGATTCTTACTAGAGTTTGAGCTTATATTTTCTAATATCTCCAAAGTTAGTCTGTCTTGTTTTATACCATATAATCTAGATTTTTTTTCTAAAAATCTTAATAAAAAATCCTCGTCTAAATCTTCTTCTGTGATATTAATCGAAAAACGACAAGAGTGTTTTGACATAAATGCAAAACTTTTATCTATCATGACTCTTGTTATCTTTGGTAGAACTCCTGAGAGTTTTGCCACTTCTAAAAATTCATGAGGAAGATAGTATCCATCTTCATGCTCAATCCTAACTAGAACTTCATAAGTACTTATTTTAGATTTTTCTTCATCATAGACTCCCTGAAAAAACGGTACTAAAGTTGAATTTTTTAAGGCATTATGAATTATATGATTCCAGTGAATAAAATCTGTAGTTTTATAATTATCTTCCACATTTTTATCATCTTTATATATTCTGTATCTATTTTTACCCTGTTGTTTAGCTTCTTTTAAAGCAATAAAAGCTTTTTTGTACAACATCTCTTTTCCTCTAAAAGCACCATAAGTAAAAGAGATATGAAAAATAAGTCCATCAACAATAATATCATTTTTAAAAAAATATTTTTGAATTTTTTTAATAAGTTTTACCATATCAAACTGTTCTTTATACAAGATAGCAAATTCAACAGCATTTATTCTATATAAAGATTTATCTTCACATAAATACTTAAGCATCTTTGTAACTTCAACTAAAATAAGATTACCTAAATTGCAATCATATTCAGTATTTATATAACTAAAATTATCTATAGCTAAAAGAATTAAATTCTTTTTTTTCTTATCTTTTCTCAAAGCATTTTCAAAAGCATTTTTATTTTTTAAACCAGTAAGAACATCATTATTTATTATAAAGTCGACTTCTTCTCTTTTGGCCTTTTCTTTTAAAATCATATCAAGTAAATTGTCTGAATAACTAACTAAAGCTCTGTTATATGGGTTTGTCAGGATATCTTTATCAAAATTTAGTTGATTATTTATAAACTCAAATTTACTTTGTGGTATATATTTTTGAAGTAATTCACATATTAAAACTATTTTTTTACCAAACTTGTTTTTTATACGTATTGTATTAAAGGCTTCTTTTTGAAATCTATATAAAAGTTTATAATCTATCAAATACATGCCATACTCGTTACTGCCTTTTTGTATAATTCATTAATTATAAGCAAATTTTATTCCTTTAATAAAAGTCTCTTTTAAAGATTACTTTACATGTAAAGATTTTTTTTTGCTTTTTCTGCTATCATAACTTCTATGAAAATATTAAATTTAATACTTGCTTTTAGCATATCAACTCTTTTTTTTGGTTGTAGTGTAAAAGAGCCTAAACTACTAACTTACGAGCAAAATACAACACTATATGTAAAATATATAGAGCCTTTACATGTAAAAGATGAAAATTTCTTTTCACACTATTTTATGCCTTGGTCTATAGAAAAATTAAATGTAAAAAAACAAAAAGCTTCATGGGCAAATTTTGTTTTTAGAAAAAAAGATATTTATTATGCTGAAAACTCAAAGTTATGGAAATTAAAAGAGATAAAAAAGATTATAAAAACCACCAATTTTTCAGCATATAACTCAAAACTTCACTATGGACTTACAACAAAAAATGCTCAGATAAGAAACCTACCAACTAACAAACCGTTTTACAAAAACCCAAATAACGCAGGAGAAGGTTTTCCATTTGATTATCTTCAAAACTCTCGTATACATGTAAACACCCCTGTACTTATCTCTCACTATAGCAGTGATGGGGCATGGGCATTTGTTCAAAATCCATTTTCCAGTGGTTGGTTGCCTGTGAACTCTTTAGTCCTACTTGATGCAAAACAAAGAACGGCATTTAAAAATAGTAAAAAGATTGTTATTACGAAAGACAATCTGCCTATATACTCAAACAAACAACAATACCTCTTACATGTAAAGCTTGGTTCTATATTTGCATATATAAAAGATGATAAAGATTATTTTTACTCTTACATGTACACTAGATTTGGGAAAAAATTACTGCTTAGGATTCCTAAAACAAAAGCTAACTATATGCCTATACCATACAATGAACAAAATGTTTTACATGTAAGCAATCAACTTCTTGGCGAGAAGTACGGCTGGGGCGGATACTTGGCGAACAGGGATTGTTCCGCTTTTACAAAAGACTTTTTTACTCCCTTTGGGCTTTGGCTTCCAAGAAACTCATTTGGGCAGAAACAAAGTGGAGAGTATATCTCATTTGAAGGATTAAACAATGAGGAGAAAGAAAAAATGATACTTAGAAAAGGTATTGCATTTTTGAGTCTAATATATATGCAAGGTCACGTTATGCTTTATGCTGGAGAACTTGAAGGCAAGGCTATGGCTATGCACAATGTCTGGGGAATAAAAACAAACCAAAATGGCAAAGATGGCAGAACAATAGTAGGCAAAGCGATTGTCTCGGATCTGTACCTTGGGGAAAATCAAAGCAATATAAAAAAAGAGGCTCTTCTTATCTCAAAAGCAAAAGGTTTAGTCATACAACCAGATATGCCTGCATTTGTTTATCATAATCTTACAAAAGCATATCCTAGTATAAAAAAAGTTCAAAATAATCTGGTCTATTTTGATGATAACAGTACACTTGAGTATCACGACTACAAAGAGAGAAACTTTCAAGCTATGTTAGATAATCCAAGTATAAAAGATACTCTTTCATTGAAATATCCCGCTTTCACAGAGCTAACTCCACCTGAGTTAAATCATGACTCGGGAAGATTTAGAAATGAAAAGTTGCTAAAAAAACTATATGGAAAAGATGAAAAAAGCATTAAACAAAATCTTTTACATGTAGAGTGGATGGATGGCTCAAAAATACCTTTCAACAAAAGACAAAATGCAGCTCGTCAACTACAAAAAGTAGCAGATGAGTTAAAACAACTTCCTAAAAAATATCACAAATACCTAACTAACATAGCAGGAACTTTTAACTACCGCACTATAGCGGCAACAAATAGACTAAGTGCTCACAGCTTCGCAATTGCAATTGATATCAACATAAAAGATACAAACTACTGGAAATGGGATAAAAACCTGATTTATAAAAACTCTATTCCAAAAGAGATAGTAGACATCTTTGAAAAATACGGTTTTATCTGGGGTGGACGATGGTACCACTACGATACTATGCACTTTGAATATCGCCCTGAGTTATTTGAGAATATAGATTAGTTATCCTCTTCTGTTGTTATCCTTTTAGCATACTCCTTAAGAAGTTCTATATCTCTGTATTCTTCTTTTTTAGCTTGTTCTATATTTTTACTAAAATCCCAATCGAGTGAGCGATATCCTTTGTTTAAAAATTTATCTAATTCTTTTTTTGCTTCATAAAAATATTCTGGATAATGAGCCAATCTATAAAACCATAATTCAAGAATTAAATCTTTTTTATCTTTTACATACTTAAAAGCATTTTCAATATAATGTTTAGCCGCTTCTTTTTCTCCATCTTCAAGTAAAAACTGAGCATAATTTCCATTGTTATTTGCGTGATTTGGTTCTAATTCCAAAGTTTTTTTATAATATTCTTGTATTTTTGCTTTCTTTCCTCTATATTTATGTAGAAACAACGCATAACATCCATTAACATTTATATTATTAAAATCTAGCTTCAATGCTTTTTTATATAACTCTTCTGCCATATCATGATTTTTTCTAATATCACTTAAAAAAATTGCATAACTTATATGACTATTAACATTATTAGGTTCCACTTTTTGTAATGTTTTGCAATACTCTTCTACTTTATCATAATCTTTTCTAACATGTCTTAAAAATATAATATAATTATTGATACATAACGCATAAAATGGTGAAATTTGCAATGCTTTTTTATAGTATTTTTCAGTATCATCATCTTTTTTTGTATGAACATGCAAATACGCAGCATAATTTCCTATTAACTCATGACTCTCTGGAAAAGCTTTCAAACCTTCTTTATATATTTTATCTTTTTTTTCTATGTCATCTTCATTATTTACTTTTAACTGGTAATCCCACCATGAAGGTAGTAATTTTTTGATAGCTTTTTGTTCTTCTTTATCTAATCCTTCATCTTTTATAAGTTCCTCAAGTTGTTTTTTATGCTCTTTTGCATAGTCTCTAGCATTTATTATAATTTGACTTTTTTCTATATCCTCTTTATCTATTAAATGCTCAAAACCAAATTCATCATTGAGAATAAGCATAAACTTATCAAAACCATTTATCTGCACTATAAAGTCTTTTTTGCTCAGTAAACTTTTTATTTTATTTGAAAGTTTTGACTCTTCTCCTCTGTAGCACCAGTATATAGGTTTTCTATTTTCCAAATTTATATTTTTTAGATAGTTCATCAAACTTTTATCATTACCACCATAACCTAAAACTATCATTGCATTTTCTTTTAGTATAGGTTCTATTGCTTTTTGCCACTGTTCATCTAATTCAGCTGTATCTTCTGTACTATTGTAAGGGTCAAGTAAAAAATCTCTATGTATTTTTATGATAGTTGGACGAGAAGGAGCTATAG
>CBDLTN010000082.1:0-10902 GCA_965306065.1 uncultured Sulfurospirillum sp.
ACTTTACATGGTTCATGAAGGTGTTGATATAGAGACTATTGATAAAGCATTAGTTGATTTTGGTATGCCCCTTGGTCCAATTGAATTGCTAGATAGTGTTGGTATTGATGTTGGCTATAAGGTACTAAACATTCTTCATGATTCATATGGAGAGAGAATGGAACCAGCCCCTATAATAAAACCTGTCGTAACAGGGTTAAAACTTTTAGGTAAAAAAAATGGTAAAGGTTTTTATGATTATAGTAAAAAATCTAAAACTATAAATAAAGAGTTAAACCACTATATTGATAATTCAAAAATTCTTGATAAAGAAGAGATAGTTCAAAGGTGTATTTTTACTATGATAAATGAAGCATCCAAATGTTTAGAAGAAAAAATCGTACCAAAAGCAAGCCAACTTGATCTTGCTATGATTATGGGTACGGGTTTTCCTCCTTTTAGAGGTGGTCTTTTAAAATATGCGGACTCTCTTAAAGCAGGTACACTGCAAACTCAACTAACACAATTTAAAGATAAATACGGTTCAAGATTTGAACCATCAGATTTAATAACTAAACTTTCTAATAATAATGGAAAATTTTATAAAGGATAAATAATGTATTTTTTAATTTTATTAGCGGTATTAATAGCATTTACAATTATAGAGATGCCTATATATCTCTACTCAATAGCTATTTTTTCTTATTTGGTATTTAGCTCTTCATGGGTACTTTTTATACTATTTACCTTTTTACATGTAGCATTACTCTACAAAGACATAAGAAAACAGTATATATCAAAACCACTTATGGATCTAATCAACAGATTAAAATTACTACCTAAAATTTCAGATACTGAAAAAACTGCTCTTTTAGCTGGGTCAACCTGGATAGAGGCTGAGTACTTTAAAGGCAAAATTGATTTTGAAGATATATACTCTCAAGCATATAGAAAACTAACTGCAGAGGAAAAAAACTTTTTAAACAATGAAGTAGAAGAGTTATGTTCTTTAACAAGTGACTGGGAAATATTTCAAAAAAGAGATTTGGCTCCACAAGTTTGGAAATACTTAAAAGAAAAAAAATTCTTTGGTATGATTATCCCAAAAGAGTATGGTGGTTTAGGTTTTAGTGCTTTAGCACATAGTTATGTGATTGAAAAACTTGTATCACGTTCACAAGTCTTAGCTATCACCACTATGGTTCCTAATTCACTTGGACCAGCGGAACTTATACTTCACTATGGTACACAAAAACAAAAAGAGTATTTTCTTCCTAGGTTAGCTTGTGGAAAAGAAGTTCCTTGTTTTGCATTAACAGAACCAGAAGCAGGAAGTGACGCCACTTCTATTAAATCTACCGGAGAAATTTATAGAGATGAAAATGGCGATATAAAAATAAAACTAAATTTTGAAAAACGCTATATTACTTTAGCAAATATCGCTACTTTAATAGGTTTAGCGTTTCACCTATATGATCCATTAAAGATTTTAGGTGAAGATGAGTACTTAGGTATAACTTTTGCTCTGATTAATTCTAAAACAGCAGGAGTAGACCAGAGCCAAAAGCATGACCCTTTAGGAATTCCTTTTATAAACTCTCCACTATTTGGTAAAGATGTGATTATAGATATTGAAGATATTATTGGCTCATACGATGGTATAGGAGAGGGTTGGAAAATGCTTACATCATCACTTGCGGTAGGTAGAGGAATATCTCTGCCATCAACTAGCAGTGGTGCTTCAAAATTTGCTCTAACAACAGTAGTAAACTATACTCAGGTTCGTGAACAATTTGGTTTAGGTATTGGTAAGTTTGAAGGCATACAAGAGCTTATATCTAAAATGGCAATTTTGACATACTTACAAAATGCATCTAAAAAATTTGTTCTTGATGCACTTGATGGAGGAGTGAAGCCAGCTGTTATGAATTCTGTTATGAAATATCACTCTACTGAGAACTCAAGAACTGTTTTAAATCATGCAATGGATATAGTAGGAGGAGCAGGAATAATCAAAGGTGAAAAAAACTTACTTGCCAATCTTTATATTGGTATTCCCGTTGCCATAACAGTAGAGGGTGCTAATATACTTACTAGAAATCTTATGCAATTTGGGCAGGGTCTTATAAGATGTCATCCTTATCTTTATAAAGAGTTTGATGCACTTGATAAAAATGACTTAGAGAGTTTTGATAGATATTTGTTTAATCATGCACAACTTATATTTACTAACTCTATTAAAGCGATAGGAATGTTTTTAACCAGAGGGCATATAGCTAAAAACATAAGTTCATCTGGTATAGGTAGAGTAGAACAAAAACTTGCATGGGCGGCATCAGTGTTTGCACTGTTGAGTGAAATTGTACTTGGGCTTTTTGGAGGAGATATAAAAAGAAAAGAAAACTTGAGTGCCAAGTTTGCTGATGTTCTTTCTTGGTTATATCTAGCAACTGCAACACTAAGGGAGTACCATCACAATCAAAACAGGCAAAACCTTATGTTTTGTAAACTTACATGTAAACTTGCTCTATCAAATATACAAAAATCCTTTGAAGAGATTATACTAAATCTTTTAGAAAATAAATTTGCTAAAGTAGTGACATTTCCTTTCTATTTAGCATTAAGGCTAAACCCTATTAGTTCTCCTATTAGCCACAAAGAAGCAAGAGAATTAGTGAGTTTATTATCTAGTAATGAAGATGTTCTAAATAGTTTATGCAGTCCTATATATATTCCAAAAGATGAAAACGAACCTTTACATGTAATCTTAAGTGCTGCAAAGTTAATGAAAGAGACTAAACCACTTAGGGATAAAATAAAAAAAGCCCTTAAAAAAGGAGACTTAAAAGACAAAGAGTACAAACTTTTACTAGAAGATGCTTTTAAACTTGGTCTTATAGAGAAAAAAGATATTAAAAATTTACTTATATGTAATGAAAAAAGAGTAGAAGCTGTAAGTGTAGACTCTTTTGATATAAAAAGCTATAAAAAGGCAAGGTAACACTCATGAACACTCAAGCCTACAATCTAATGAAGTATATCTTAGATATTGTAGAAAAAATAACTGATGCAAATATTATTATAAATGGACTTGAAAAAATTCCTTCAAAACACCCTACTCTTTTTGTTGCTAATCATTTTACAAGAATGGAGACTTTTATACTGCCTTATGTACTGTATAAAAAAACTAATAAAGCTGTTAGAGCTGTTGCTGACGACTCTTTGTTTATAAGTTATTTTGGCTCTTTTTTAAATGAGATGGGAATCGTTCCTGTTGGACATAAAAATCGTAATCGTATTATAATTTCAGACTTATTAGAAGGTAAAAACAATTGGCTGATTTTTCCTGAGAGCAATATGGTAAAAAACAAATTTATACTTAAAAAAAATGATCATTATTTTACAAAAAATGAAAATTCTGTCATACGAAGAATACGCTCAGGAGCAGCTTTTTTTGCACTGAGTTCACAAGCAACAAGAAATGAATATCATGAATCAAACACCCTTACAAAAGATCGTATAAAAAATCAATACAACCTTAAAAATGATGTTCAACTAAGAGATACTGTCATAGTTCCTATGAACATAAGCTATATTCCTCTTCATCCAAAAGAGAACATTATAGAAAAAACAGCAAGACAATTTGTTGGGAATATTGCTCCTAGGATAATGGAAGAACTTAAAGTAGAAGGTGAATTACTTTTAGCGTCTAAAATGGTTATCAATATAGGTACACCAGAATATACACAAGAGTGGATAGAGGACAAAAAAGAAGATGTATTTAAATGTGGTAGGATTGCACTTATTGATAAAGTCATGAGTCAAGTTTATGAAAATATAACTTTTCAATTTGATCATTTTTTCGCTCTTATTTTAGATACTTTTCCAAAAGAGAAAATAACAAAAACACATCTTAATAAACTACTTTATATACTAATTGAAAATTTAAAAGTTAAGCTTGATTATCATTTTGATGAAAAACTCCTGTGTGGTTATCTAAATCTAATAGCAGATGAAGAGTATAAACCACTAACTGATTCTTTAGATATAGCAAAAGCACAAGGGATTATAGAGGAGATAAATACTAAAAACTTTAAGGGTTATAAAATCCGTAAAGAGTTGTTGAACTTAAAAAGCGATTTTCACACAATCAGACTAGATAATACCTTTAAAGTTTTAGTAAATGAGTTAAAACTATATGATGATTTTAAAAATGAAGCAAAACCTTATATACTAAAAGATGAAAAAACACTCTCTGATGAACTTTTTACACATATGATACAAGATGAAGAAAATAGATTTGAAATTGCTTATGAAAAATATAAAAATGCTGAAGGAGTGAAAAACAAAAACATAGGAAAACCTTACTATCTAAATGCCTGCAAAAGTGGTTTTTGTGGTGATAGAATAGGAGTTGTTTTTTCTCATGGATACTCTTCTAGCCCGCAAGAAGTTAAAGAAGCATCAGAATTTTTACAAAATCAAGGTATTGATGTTTATGCCTTAAGATTAAATGGACATGGAACTGCACCTGAAAATATGAAAGAATCCTCTTGGGAGGATTGGTATGGTGCATTTAGCAAAGCTTATGCTATTTTATCTTTAAAATGCACCCATATATATTTGGTAGGTTTTTCAACAGGTGGTCTTTTAGCCTTATTGGCTGCAAGTAGAAAAAAAAGCCACATAGATGGTGTGATATGTATAAATGCTGCACTACAACTAAATGATATAAGGATGAACTATATTTTACCTGCAGTTACTTTTTGGAATGATTTAATAGGATTACTAGACTCAACAACTTTAAAAAAAGAGTATGTTGAAAACCATGCAGCTTTTCCAGAACTCAACTACGATAGATACTATCTAAAATCTATACAAAAATTAAGCCAGCTCATGGATATAACAAGAAAAGAACTTCCAAATGTTACTCCTCCGATTCTTATTATACAAGCTACTAACGATCCCGTTGTAAATCCAAAAGTAGCACAAACAATCATATCAGATATAAACTCTAACTACAAATCACTTGTTTATCTTAATTTAGATAGACATGTCATCATAAAAGGAGAAGGAAAAGAGTTACTTTTTAATGAAATTTTATCTTTTATCAAAAAAAACAGAGTTATAACAGACTGGAAAAATAGCAATTAAATATGTTGAATAAAGTTGGATAAAAGACTTCTATAGTAAGTCTTTTATCCTAAAAAAAAAATTTAAACTTTAAATTTTTTTAATTTTTGATCAAAATCATTAGCATTTGTGTTTAATATCTCTGCTATTGAATGAATATGTTCACTGGAGAGTTTGTTTGACTTTGATAAACTACTTATTTTTTCCATAACTTTTTCTAGTGAGTTCATATTTTCTCTTACTTCTTTATTTTTTAACACCAATTCTGAAGATGTATCTATTGTATTTATAAGTTTTTCTTTAGTCTTATCTGCTTGATCTGCTAAAAGTTTAGTATCTTCAGCAACAATTAAAATATCCTTTGAGTTATCATCTAGGTTATTACTTATGCTAGTTATACTCTGAGTAATTACGTTTGTTGTTGAGCTAATCTCTTCTAAACTTCTTTGAGTTTTTTCAGCTAAATTTCTAACCTCATCAGCCACAACAGCAAATCCTCGTCCATGTTCTCCTGCACGAGCTGCTTCTATTGCTGCATTAAGAGCAAGCAAGTTAGTCTGGTCAGCTATTTCATGTATAATCTTTAGTATATCTTGTATCTCTCCTGCTTGTTCATTTAATGTGTGCATAGAATTTACTGCTTGAGTCTGTTTATCACTGTTTGAGTCTATCTGAACAATTATATCTCTTAGATTTATAACTAGATTATTTAAAACTTTTTGAGATGAGTCTAAATTCTCACTGTTTGTTAAAGTTTTAACTGAACAATCTTCGATATTTTGTTTAGTTGTTGATAATATACCTTTGCTCTCTTTAACTTGTTTAACTTGTAATGAAATATTCCCTGATAGACTTTTTACATCATTTTCTAAGTTTGTGCTAGATGATTTTAATTCTCTTGTACTCTCTTTTGAAAAAGTGATTATATTTGAAACTTCTTGAATAAAAGCATTAAAGGAAGTTGCTATTTCTCCTATGATTCCATCTGTAACATTAACTCTATTATTTAAATCTCCATCGCCTTGGACTATTTGTTTAACAACATTATCAAACTCTTGCATACCTTTGTTTACGTAATTGGACATCTTTCTTGTTCTATAAATTAAAAATCCAATTAAAAGAACTGTAATAAATAAAATTGTCTCTATTTTTATTTTAAAAATTTGATTTTTTTGTTTTAAATGTTTTTCATATAAAGAATCTGGAATCTTCATAAAAAGTTTCCATTCACTTTCTCCTGTTATTTGTAAAGTATTTTCATAAAAACTTTCCTCAATTTTTTGCCCATTTTTAACATAATTAATTATCTCTTTATCTCTCCTATCTCCTATATACATATCATGTTGTTTATTATAAAGTACAAAATTACTTTTTTCTTTAGGAATAGAAAAGTTTAATCTTGAAGCATTTTTTCTATCATCGTCTGTAATAATCATAAAAGGTACATCCAAAAGTAGTGCTTCTAAAACATTTTTTCTAAATATTATTGAGATAATTCCTTTTACTTTGTCATCTTTACTATAAAATGGAATAGAATAAAGTACACCAAAACTCTCCTGTACCTCTCCATTTGTTTTAGATTGATATTGAGTATTGTCACATGTTCTCATAAATGGTGAAAAAACAGCTGGTATGTCTGATAAATTTTTATAGTTAAAAGTTGGATAATGATCTTTAAAGTAATTTATCTGAATTGGATAATAAGCATACTCTTCTTCCTCTTCCTCTTCAGGAAAGTCATGATTTTCTTTTTCTGTAGAAACATCATTAACTTCATTTCCCAAAATCAAAGAGTCTAACATAAAAAATGGATATTCACCACTTTTATAATCCAAACCATCTATAACAGCATAAATCTCAGAAACACTTACATTTGATGCCAAATCGTTATATAGTTGCTGTACTGTAGCAAAAGCATCTTCTGAAAACCTTCCACTTTCAACTATGTCTTCATCTTCGCTCAGTCTGTTGTTGCCTTCAATTTTTCTAACAGAAGGGAGTAATGAAATTGTCCTAGCACTCTCATACATCTTTTTAAATGCCTGTTCAATTTGTGTTTTTTTGTTAGAAAAAGCTGCATCTATCTGTTCTTTTTTTATCTCTTCTTTACTTTGTTTTATATCTTCTACATGTAAAGTATATACTATATACAAAGAACTTGCACTCACAGTAAGAATTATTATTATACTTACAAATAAATTTCTCATATTTGATTTCATTTTAATACCTTTTGTTTTGAAATCAAATTTTATCTGTAAAAAGTGTGAGCTTAGTGTACTTTAATTTTTCTTGAAACAGTACAGAACTAAATTTTATATTAATCTTTTATATAAATAAGACGACAACAAATCTATGTAAAAATCTTTCTATTTATAAAAAATAAGCTAAAAACAAATACTAGTAAAAATATGAAAACAGCTATTACACTATCCCATCCATACCGAGTATATATCATAGAAGGTACTATTGAACCAATAGCTCCCCCGATATAATAAAAAGTAAGATACATACCACTAGTAAGCCCCTTTTGTTTTTCTTTCATGGAGTTTGCCATACCTGTTGAAATAGAGTGAACTGTAAACATACCAATACAAAGTAAAAACATCATAATAAAAATAGTTGTTAAATTTTCACTCATAAAAAATAGTGTCATCACTGTATAAAAAATTCCACCTATAAGCATTGTTTTAATCTCACTTCCAAAAAACCTTACCATTTTTCTAGAAAGTAAAGCGACAACAACCCCACTTCCATATCCTAAATACAAAAGACCTATGGTAAACTCAGAAACATCGCCAAACAACTCTTTCATTCTAAATGGTATCAGGTTTAAAAGACCTGCAAAAACGAAAAACACATTAAACATTAAAAGATATATAAGTACAAATCTTCTATCTTTTAATATATTAAGCACATCTTTCAAAGTTGCTTTTGTCATTTTTGAATCTATATCAAGACTTAAGTTTTTTATAAAATAAAGAGCAATCAACAGAGCAAAACTCAAAGAGAAAAAAACCATTCTCCAACCAAACTCAGTTGCAATAAACCCTGACATAACTCTTCCTACAAGTCCACCAAAAACTGTAGCTGCTACGTATACCGACATGTTAAACTGTATGTTTTTTTTATCAATGTTGGCCAAGATTGTCATAGATGAAGTCAAGATAGCAGGAACAACCAACCCTTCCACACAACGAGCTAGTAAGAACATCTCAAAACTGTTACTAAAGCCTAAAACAAGATTTGTAAAAAAGAGGATAACAGAAGCAACACTCAGCATTTTTTTTGAACTAACACTTTCAAGTATATATCCATATATAATGGGAGCTATTGCTAACCAAAACATAATAATTGCAGTAAAAAGTGAAGATTGAACCATAGTTATATCAAACTCTTTAGCTAAAAGAGGTTGTAAAGGTTGAGTTGCGTACATAACTGATAAAACTACCATAATGTTATATACAATAATTGCGAGAGCTTCTTTATTCATTTATATATTCTTTACATGTAAACATTTTAAACAGTATATAGACTTTTATTACAAATCTTTATTAAAATTGTCCAAAAAAGTGATATAATTAATCAAACAGATTCTTAACCCACTTATTATGGAGGGCGTGATGAAGTATATTAAATTTTTTGAAGAACTCAGTCTAAAGGATATCCCTTTAGTAGGTGGCAAAAATGCCAGTTTAGGTGAGATGTTCAACTCTTTAAATTCTTGTGGTATCAAAGTACCAAATGGTTTTTCAATAACAAGCGAAGCATACTGGAAGCTTTTGGATAATCACAATCTAAAATCTAAAATCCTCTCTTTGTTAAACTCTATAGATTTTCAAAATACAAAAAGTCTTCAGAAATACTCAAAGGAGATAAGAACTTTAATACTAGATGTAGAACTACCAAAAGATATGACAGATGAAATCTTCTCATCATATAAAAAACTTTCAGCCCTTTATGGAAAAAACTATATCGATGTTGCTGTTCGCTCATCTGCAACCGCAGAAGATCTTCCTGATGCAAGTTTTGCTGGTCAACAAGATACTTATCTAAATATTTCGGGAGAAAAAAAACTTTTAAATTCTATCAAAAAGTGTTTTGCTTCTCTTTTTACTCACAGAGCTATAAGTTATCGTCAAAGCAGAGGTTATGATCATATGAGTGTTGCTCTGTCTATTGGTATACAAAAAATGGTAAGAAGTGACAAAGCTAGTAGTGGTGTGATGTTTACACTAGATACTGAATCAGGCTCAACTGATATAATCATGATAAATTCAATATGGGGACTTGGTGAAAACATAGTTGGAGGAATTATTACTCCTGATGAATTCTATGTTTTTAAACCAACTCTGAAAAACAACTTTCACAGTATCTTAAAAAGGAAGCTAGGAAATAAAGTAGAAAAACTAGTTTATACAAGTGATGAAAAAAAATTAAAAAACATCAAAGCTCAAAAGTGGGAAAGACACTCTTTTTCTCTTGATGATGACGAGATAATAACACTTGCAAAATATGCCTTAAAGATAGAACAACACTACTCTAAACTCAATGGAAGGTATACTCCTATGGATATAGAGTGGGCAAAAGATTATGATAGTAAAGAAATTTATATTGTTCAAGCAAGACCAGAAACAGTGCATAGTAAAACACTAAATTTAAAAGAGACTCAAACACTTAAAAAATACAGACTGCTTGATGAAAAAAAAGAACTTCTTTTAACAGGAAATGCTATTGGAGATAAGATTTGCTATGGAGAAACAAAATATATATCTTCTTTAGACGATGCTCATCTGTTTAATAAAGGAGATATACTTGTAGCAGATATTACTGATCCTGACTGGGAACCTATAATGAAAAAAGCAGCAGGACTTATTACAAATAGAGGTGGTAGAACTTGTCATGCAGCTATAGTGGCTAGAGAACTTGGAATCCCTGCTGTTATAGGATGTAGTAATGCTACAGAAGTTCTAAAAAGACCTTTACATGTAACGATTAGTTGTGCTGAAGGAGAAAATGGTTATGTATATAAAGACAGGTTAAACTTTGAGATAGAGGAACTTGACGTAGCAAAATCAATCAATACAAAAACAAAACTTTTTATGAACGTAGCCAATCCAACTAAAGCCTTTAACTTTGCTAAATTACCTAATCAAGGAGTAGGACTTGCTAGGATGGAGTTTATCATAAACTCTATGGTAAAAGCTCATCCTATGGCTCTATATGATTTATATAACGGAGAAAAGATACAAAATCAAAAAAAGATACAAAAACTTTTAAGAGGATATGATAATCCTAAATCATTTTTCATAAATAGGCTTAGTGAAGGTATAGGCATGATAGCAGCTGCCTTTTATCCAAAACCTGTGATTGTTCGTACAAGTGATTTTAAATCAAACGAATACAAACATATGCTAGGAGGAGCAGTTTACGAAAAAGATGAAGAAAACCCGATGATAGGTTTTCGTGGAGCAAGCAGATATTATGATGAATCATATAGGGCTGCATTTGAGTGGGAATGTGAAACACTAAAACATCTTAGAGATGATATGGGTCTAACAAATATAAAAGTCATGCTACCTTTTGTAAGAACTCCAATAGAAGGTAAAAAAGTCATAGAAATAATGAACTCATGTGGTCTAATACAAGGAAAAAACGAACTTGAGATCTACGCTATGTGTGAAATACCAAGCAATGTTATCATTGCTGATAAATTTTTAGAAATCTTCGATGGATATAGTATAGGCTCAAATGATCTTACTCAACTTACACTTGGGGTCGATAGAGATAGTG
>CBDLTN010000083.1:0-10895 GCA_965306065.1 uncultured Sulfurospirillum sp.
TTTCATCAAAACAGATAAATGGAACTTCTTGGTTTGGTTGGGAACTTCTTGTTTTAGGTCTTTTGGCAGCTGTGAGTGCGAGAAATTTTGCTATGGGTTTTAACAGATACGCTGATCGTGATATAGACAAACATAACCCTCGTACAGCAAATCGTCCTAGTGTGGACGGCAGAGTTGGTACAAAAAATATGCAGTTTTTTATAGCACTAAATGGATTAGCTTTTATAGTTGTTGCATATATGATAAACTCTCTTGCTTTTTGGCTTAGTTTTCCTATACTTATTATCCTTGCAGGATACTCAATATTTAAGCGTTTTTCATCCTATGCACATCTTGTTCTTGGTGTATCTTTAGGACTTGCTCCTATTGCTGGAGTTGTAGCAGTGAGTCAGAGTATAACACTTTGGTCAGTTTTATTAGCTCTTGGGGTTATGTTTTGGGTAGCTGGATTTGATCTTCTTTACTCTTTACAAGATATGGAATATGACAAGGATAAAGGACTATTTTCTATACCATCGGTTTATGGAAAAGATGCAACATTTTTTATATCTCGTCTTTTTCATGCCTTAACTATTTTGTTTTGGTTACTTTTTGTAGTTGATGCTAGACTTGGATTATGGGCTTATTTAGGAGTGTTCTTAAGTACTATTATACTTTTTATAGAACATAGGATAGTAATTAAAGATTTTACTAAGATTGACCGAGCTTTTTTTACACTCAATGGATACTTGGGTATAATGTTTTTTATAATGATTTTTATAGATAGGTTTTAACGTGAGATATATAAACGCTCCACTAAAGATAGTTTTTGATATTGAAAATAGCTCAAAAGAGTTTAAACGTGAATATGATTCACTAAGTTCCACTGATGATGATAGTATTGGAGAGTGGTTACGTTTAGCAAAAGCACGAGGGAACACAGAAGAAAGTGACCAAGTTTTGCTTACTTTAGTAGTAGAGCTTCATAGAAAAATGGATGAAATGAATGCTTTTATGAGGGGAGAAAGAATAGAGCTTTTAACTCTTACATGTAAAGGTGATATTGAAGCTATCAATTATGAACATTTTAAATTAACTGATGAAGTATTTGAAGTAGATGTGGAGTATTATGGTCGTATTGAGATGCCATTTTTCCCTAAAAGAGAAGTACCTATATACTTTAAAGCAATAAGCAAAAAAGAGGCTAAGCTAGTATTGTTGCACGAGAGAGATGAAACAGACTGGAATGCTTATGTAGTGGCACGTGAAAGAGTAATGATAAGAGAGATGAGGGCAAAAAAATGACTATAGAATTGATGGGATTGGTAGCACTTACTGTTTTGATGGTTATAATTATATTAATCATGAGTATAAAAGATGGTGAAACCAATAAAAAACTTTCAAGGTATGAACAAAGTATTGATAATTTATCAGAACAAAATCATCGCCTTAGAAAAGAGATACTCTTACTTACAAAAAACAGAGATAAATTTATGGATGAGATGGATGAGACTTTAGAGGGTAGAGTAAAAGAACAAGTTCAACATAGCGTTTTTCCTCTTATAGAATCAATGAGAGAGATTGAAAATGTTATGCAAAGTTTTCAAGATGAACAAGTTGAGAGAATCGACAAGATTGAAGAGAGAAGAAAAGAGATCAATTATACTCCTAAAAATACAACTATCTCTAATGAAAAACTCATTATTGCTCAATATAGTCAAGGAAAAAGTGAAGCACTTATAGCGAAAGATTTACGTATAGGTATTGGTGAAGTTGATTTGGTATTGAAGTTGGCAAATTTAAAATAATAGTTTTATTAGATACCTTACATGTTAGTAAGGTATCTAAGTTTTAAAGCTGGATTAAGATTTTTGTTCTTTATCGCAAGTTGATTCTTCTTTAGCTAATTCATTTAATAATCCAAATAGTTCTGTACTAGCTTTTTCCATTGCTCTAAAGTTATTAACTATAGGTTCTACTTCGTGTGCTTGGAAGCCACCACCATCAAGTATTACATCAAGATTGTCATGGACTGTTTGATGTACTAATTTATGTGGTACTTCTATAAGTGGGTAAGCTTTCTTACAACCAAATCTTTTTTTACCTTCACCTGATGAGTACCACTGACCCAAGCGACATTCTTCTGTAGATGCAAATTTATCATTTACTCTTTCATTTAGTATTGCTGAGTAAGATTTTGTTTTGTAGATTATATGGTCTATTTTTACTAAAGTTACAAAAATGCTGTTTTCTAACTTATGAGAAGTATCAGCTGTTTCATTTGCATCTACATTAAATTCATTTAAAAGAGTTTGAAACTCTTTTACACTATCTCCTGAAGTATTTGCTATTGCATCTATTCTTTCAGAGTTAGCTTGGATACCTGTTGTTTCTTGTTGAAGTGTTTGGATAGTAATACTGATTTCTTGAGTTGCTTTTCCAGTTCTTTCTGCTAGTTTTTTAACTTCTTCAGCAACAACTGCAAATCCTCGTCCATGTTCTCCCGCACGTGCAGCTTCAATAGCAGCATTAAGTGCAAGTAGGTTTGTTTGATCTGCAATGTCTTTAATAAGTGCTACAATAGATGATATTTCAGCTGTTCTTTCTGTAAGAGAGTTTATAGCTTCTGTAGAATTGTTAATAAGCTCCAACATCTCAGTCAGTTCTTGTGATACTTGATTTATACTTGAAAGGCTCTCATTAGATTTTTCAGCTGTTGATGCTGAAACAGAGGTGATTTTTTCCATAGCATCTATACCGTTAGTAAGATCTTTTTGTACATCAGAAATACCATTTATCCCGTTGCCAAGTTCATCAAATTTATTTGCTAAAACTCCTTTAGCTCTACCTCTTTGTCCTTCTATAATACCTTTTACACCTTCAGATATACTATTTGCGTTATTTTTAAAAATTCCTCTAAAACCACCATCAAATATATTTCTGTACTGTTTTCCTTCTTCTGCTTTTTGTATAGCAGTTTTGGTCTCACGCTGGAGTGCTTCAACTTGATCAAGTAGTTCATTTACATTGTTGGAAACTTTTCCAAGGGGAGTATTGATATCAATATTTACTATTCTTGGTTCTAAATTTCCATCTTTTGCTTCTTTTGTTACTTTTAACAGTCTCTCAAACGTATCAGTATTTACAGTCATAGTTTTTTTGCCACTTAAAAATGATCCAGCAGCAGCCCCAACAAGTAGAGCAGAACCAGATGCAATGTCACCACTAACAAACTGATATATACTTATACCAATAAGTGTAAGCCCAAGTGTGATTTGTGGTTTATAGTCTTTGAAGATTGTTTGAAAATTCATCATATGTTATTCCTTTTTCTTTTAAAAGCTCTTGCATGTAATTGTCTGAAGCATCAATTCCTCCACTTTGTTCTAAAGATAATAGTTTTTCATAAAGTGGCTTTATTACTTCCATTGCTTTTGGATTAGGCTTTCTTCTGACTGAATAATATCCTACAATATTGTCTCTATTATCCAATGAAGCGGTTACGTTTGCGTAAACCCAGTAAAATCCACCATCTTTGCTCATATTTTTAACATATGCAAAAATTTCTCTTTTATTGGTTATTTCTTCCCACAAAAGTTTAAATATAATTTTTGGCATACCAGGATGTCTTATGAGGCTGTGAGGTTTTCCTAGTAGTTCTATTTCGCTAAATCCTGTTATTTTGATAAAAGATGGATTTGCGTAAGTTATTCTTCCTTTTGTATCCGTTTTCGAAACCAAAAAGTCATTTGCCTGTATAGTGGTTTCAACATTATTGGGTGTTGGATGTTTCATGTATCCTCCTATGTCTGTAGCAATTTTGTCACATTCTAACCTAATGAGTTTTATATTTACATTAAAGTCGCTATAATGTTGTATCAATAAATACAGGATAATAAAGTGTTAATAGATGGACATGGAAGAAAAGTAAACTATTTAAGAGTTTCAGTAACGGAAAGATGTAATTTCAGATGTCAATATTGTATGCCAGAAAAGCCATTTTCTTGGGTGCCAAAAGAGAATCTACTAAGTTTTGAAGAACTTTTTTTATTTATAAAAGTAGGAATAGATGAAGGTATAGACAAGATACGTATTACAGGTGGAGAACCACTTTTAAGAAATGGTCTTAGTGGCTTTATCAAAATGATTAATGATTACAAGGGTGGATTGGATATTGCTTTAACGACAAATGGATATCTTCTCTCAGATGTAGCACAAGAGTTAAGAGATGCGGGTTTAAAAAGAATAAACGTTTCACTTGATACTTTAAAAGACGATGTAGCTGCAAAAATAGCAGGCAAAGAGGTACTTAAAAAAGTTAAAGAAGGTATAGCAAAAGCACAAGAAGTAGGACTTGGGGTTAAAATAAACAATGTTCCATTAAAAAATGTAAATGCTGATGAGCTTCTTGATGTTTTAGAGTATTGTAAAGAACGTTCTATGCCAATACGTTTTATTGAGTATATGGAAAATGTTCATGCAAAAGATAAGCTAGAAGGACTAAGTGCCGAAGAGATAAAAGCAAAGGTTAGAACTAAGTATAACTTTAAAGAGGTAAAAAGAGAGGATTCAAGTCCCGCTCAAATGTTTGAGCTTGATGATGGATATAGATTTGGTATTATAGATCCTCATAAACATGACTTTTGTGAAGATTGTAATCGTATTCGTTTAACAGCTGAGGGAGTTCTTATACCTTGTTTGTATTTTGAAGAGGCATTGAGTATTAAAAAAGCCGTACAAGCAGGTGATATAGCTGCTGCTGCAGAAGTTTTAAAAGAAGTGTTAAAAAATAAACCAGAGAAAAACAAATGGAGTGGGGATGAAGAAAATGAAACTTCAAGTAGAGCTTTTTATGAAACAGGTGGCTAATTTTAAATAGAGGGTATTAAAGATGAGGGTTTTGATAGTTTTTATGTTTATATGTACATTATTTATTAGTAATGGGTTTGCAGTTAAAGATGGCAAAACCCTATATAAAAAATGTCGAGGTTGTCACGGGGTAGATGGGAAACATGTTCCTTTTGAGTTAACAAATGGAGTCATCGCAGGAAGAGATAAAACTGAATTGGAATTTATTATTAAGGCTATTCATGATGGCAATTATAAAGATGGTAAATTAAATAAAATAATGCAAAAAGTTATAAAAAAATTTAGCAATGAAGAGATATCCATAATCTCAGAGTATATAAGTAAGTTTAAAAAGTAAAAAACTCTATTAATTCATTTTCTTTTATAGTGCCTTTGTTTTTTATAAGAGCATAACCATTGCATTTTGCAAGAACATTTAACATACCAGCTCCAAAAGATGGTGCACTTTTAAAACTTGTACCATCAAAAAATCCAGGAATTGCACTTGTACAGTTTTCTCTACATGTAAACTCTTGTTTATTTTTTACATAGATACTTTTTGTCTTACCAACTGATTCATTTTTTATAATTTTTATTGAGGGAACTCCAAGAAGTTCAAATCCAAGTAAAGAAGATAGAGGAAGACCTGTGAGATGTAGTATAGGAGTGTTTTTAAAAATAGTAAAAGAAGTAGGACTAGCAGGTGCAATTTGAACTTTATGAAATAGTATTTTAAAATCTTCATCATAGATAGCTTGGCTCATAGCATCATATCTACTCATAGCTCCAGTTGTGATTATGAAATCACTATATTTTTTTAATTCCTTTAAATGTTCTTTGATGGCTGTTTTTTCGTTTTTAACTTGCCATACTTTGCCTACTTTTGCACCAATTTCTAATATTCTAGCTGCAAGAGAAAGAGCATTTGAGTTATAAACTTCACCTTTTTTTATGTCTTTTTGTACAGGACATAGGTTATCACCTATACTAAGAATACTTACTTTTGGTTTTTTGAAAACTTTTAGATTTTTTATACCTTGGCTTGCTAAGGATGTAATACTGTAAGCTGTTATAAGTTCACCACAGCTAAGTAAAAGTTCATCTTTTTTTATATCTTCACCAGCAGATTTTATGTTGTACATGTAAGGAGGATTTGTTATGTTTTCTTCATATGCTTCTACTGCAAATGTCCCTTCTTTTAATATATCACCAGTAGATACTTCGTAACGCTCATTTTTTAAAAGGCCAAAACCATCTTTAAGAGCAATCGGGTGCGTTGGTAGAGAAGTTTTAGAGTATATATCTTGCGCACAGATATGCTTGACTGAATCAAGTAAAGGTATTTCTCTGATTTGTGATACTACTGTAAGTTTGGTGGTAATGATATTTAGTGCTTCTTCATAATTAATCATGTATAATTGTAACATAAACGATATCAATATAAGGTTTTTTATGGAAGAGTTAGTTATAACGGCGATTAAGTACCATCAGTATTTCATTGGAGGTATGTTAATAGTAGCTTTAGTAAATCTGTATTTTATCTTTACATGTAAAGAGTTTTCAAAAAAGATAAAAAAAATAAATCCTGTTTATTATGCATTTTTTGCTTCGGTTGCGTTTACGGGAGTTTTAGTTCTAGGGATTAATCAGTTACATATGACACATGCAATTTATCTTATGATTGTTGTTTGGTTAGTTATATTTGTGATGAGTATGAAACTTTTTAAAAAGTATAAGTATGGCTCACCAGAAGAATATAGAAGTTTTGCAAAAAAGAAATATATTTTAGATATTTTGTTACTTATAGGAACAATGGGTTTAGTATATGCAATTTAATTATTGCGAAGAGTCAGGGCAAACCAGTTTAATCTTACATGTAAAAGAGTATTCTTATATATTCAAAGTTCGTAGAGTAGTAACTGGCGCAAAACTAGATTTTTCGAACCTGAGTGATGGTAAAATTTATACTTATGAAATTAATTCTATAAATAAAAAAGAAGCTAATTTAACTCTAATTGAGACAAAAGAGGTAAAAAAAACCCTTACATGTAAACTTCATGTTGGTTGGTGTGTAGTTGATTCAAAAACAATAGAAAAACATATAGCTATGCTTAGTGAGATGGGTGTTGAAAAGTTAACATTTGTTTATGCAGAGTTTTCACAAAAGAACTACAAAGTGGATGAAAAGAGACTTAAAAGAATTTTAATTAACTCTTGTGAACAATCGGGTAGAACAACTTTAATGCAAATAGAAATTTTGCAAAATGTTAAAGAATTTCTGGAAATTTATCCAAAAAGTTCTATTATAGATTTTAGTGAGAATTTTTTGAGTGGTAATGAAAACATAGAGAGTTTTTTAGTAGGACCTGAGGGTGGTTTTAGTCAAAATGAACGAAAGTTGTTTCAAAACAGAGATATTGTTGGTTTACGTTGTGTAAATATACTTAGAAGCCAAACAGCAGTCGTGGGTGTTTGTGCTAAAATAACCATGTAGTTTAATTCTTTTTAAAGTCTATTTCAGCTATAATTCCGATTCCCCTCCCCCTATATAGCGGTGGGCTCTATTGAGTCTACTGCGTTTTTATCCGGTTGGGCAATAATAAATTTTTAGGAAAATGAAATGAAAAAAGATATACATCCAGAGTACGTTGAGTGTAAAGTTAGTTGTGCTTGTGGCAATAGTTTCGATACTATGTCAAATAAAGCAGAGATGAAAATAGATATCTGTAGTGAGTGTCACCCATTCTTTACAGGTTCTGAGAAGATTCTTGATGCTGCAGGTAGAGTTGAGAAGTTTAACAAGAAGTATAACTTAAAATAGTCTAGTAAGCATTTTGGTTTACTTTATTCCTACTCCGATAGGAAATTTAGACGATATTTCACAAAGGAGTTTGAAACTTCTTTGTGAATCTCGCACACTCTTTTGTGAAGATACAAGAATCACAAAAAAACTCCTTTCCCTTTTAAGTGAAAAACACAACTTAACTTTCAATATTGAAAATTTTATATCACTTCACTCTCATAATGAAAAGTATGTTTTAGATAATATAGACATGACTATATTTGATGAAACTGTAGCTTATCTTAGTGATGCAGGAATGCCTTGTATTAGTGATCCTGGAAGTTACTTTGTTTTGTTTTGTCAAGAACAAAATATAAGTTATGAAATTTTACCAGGAGCAAATGCCGCTCTTTTAGCCTATGCAAGTAGTGGATTTTCTAACCCTAAGTTTACTTTTTATGGGTTTTTACCACATAAGGGTAAGCAAAGAGAAACAGGATTAGAATTTATTAAAAATTCTTCTATTCCTATAATTCTTTATGAGTCACCACACCGTATAGAAAAACTAGCTAAAGAATTAGCAAAACTTTTACCTGAACGTAAAGCTATATTTATAAAAGAAGCAACAAAAAAATTTGAAAGAAGATTTGTCTCTACATGTAAAGAGATAAATGAACAATTAAAAGATGCAAATTTAAAAGGTGAATGGGTTATTGTTATAGATAGTGAAGATACAGCTAAGGGAGATGCTATTACCCAAGAAGATATACTAGAACTTAAACTTCCTCCAAAACAAAAAGCAAAACTTTTGGCTAAGGTTACAGGAGAAAGTGTAAAGAGTTGGTATGATAAACTTTCTAACTAAAAATGAGAATTATCTTTAAAATTTGAAAAGTTTAGTTTTAAATTTTTAACCTAATATAGTTACTTTTTCTTAAAAATTTTTCTAATTATGAAATTAATTTAAGCCTTTTTTGATACAATATGCCCTATATCTATAACAAAGGCACCTCGCAATGACTATTTATGGTAAGCAACTATTTTTACATATATTAAAAAATTATCCTCAAAGATTAAAAACAGTTTACTTATCTAAAAAGTGTGATCAAAAACTTTTTTCAACTATTGCAAATGCAACAAGCACTATAGTGCGTGTAGATAATCAAAAAGCACAATCTCTTGCTCGTGGTGGTAATCATCAAGGTTTTATTGCACAGATTGAGGACTTGGAATATAGCGATTTTTCTAGTGTGAAAAATGGCAAATTTTTGGTTATATTAAATGAGCTTACTGATGTTGGAAATATAGGAGCAATTGCAAGAACTGCGTATGCTTTTGGAGCAGATGGTCTTATAATAAGTGGTATCAAAACTCTTAATCTTGAAGCAATTATAAGAACCAGTAGCGCAGCTGTTTTTGAACTACCAGTAGTATTATATCCCAATGCATTAGATATGGTTCATGAACTTAAGCAAGTAGGGTTTAGTCTTTATGGTGCTGATATGGATGGAGAGAGTGTACATAAAACAAAGTTTGATGATAAAGTAGCCTTAGTTATGGGAAGTGAAGGCACAGGAATAAATAAAAAAGTAAAAGCAAAGTTGGATAAAATTGTATCGATTAAAATGGCGAGAGCTTTTGACTCTTTAAATGTGAGTGCGGCAACAGCGGTAATATGTGACAGGATTGCTAATGGATAATATAAAGGTACTTGAAGAGATAGGGTTGAAAAGAGTCTGCGAAGAGACTCATATTGAGCAAAAATACTTGAAGTATATGGTTGATTGTGACTTTGACAAGTTAGACCATATTAATACGCAAGGTTTTATTAAAATACTCTCAAGAGAGTATAAACTGGACTTGAGTGAATGGACTGAAGAGTTTGAAGAGTATTGGATAGAAAATCGTCAAGACAAGGAAGATGATGGACTATTTATAGTTGTTGATGATAAGAAAAGCAGTAAAAAGTTCTTATTCTTTTTACTGAGTGTTATTCTAATCGCTACTGCAAGTGTACTTTTTTCTATTTTTCAAAACAAAATTGACATATCAAACTATGTAAGTAGTGATGAGGTAGTATATGAGCAGACAACATTAGTTAAAGAGGCACAACAATCATTAGATGAAGCAAATAACTCTTTAGAAGAAAAAATCATTACAAGTGAAGTTACTTATGAAGAAGAAAATGCTACAACAGAAGAGATAGTTATAGTAGATGAAAATATTAGTCAAGACATTGTGGTAGAAAAAGAAGAAACTAATGATACTTTAGAAGAAGAAAAACCTGAATTAGAGCAGTTAAAAGAGCCTATTGAGAATGTAAGTCTCAGGTTTGACCAAGAAGCTATTATAATTCCAAATTCTCAGTTATGGATTGGAGTAATATATCTAGATGATAAAAAAAGAAGGTCATATTTAGGGGAAGGAAACTTTTCTATAGATATTTCTCGTGAACAGATAATTACAACTGGACATGGAAGTTTTAAACTCGATATAAATGGAGAAAAAAGAGAATTTAATAAACAAGCACCAATAAGATTTTTTGTTAAAGATTTGAACGTTACTGAGATAAATTGGAGTAAGTTTAAAGAGTTAAATGAAGGAAAGACTTGGTAAGATTTTTTGTTGCGTTTTTTCTTTTAGCAACGTTTATTCAAGCAACAGTTTTAGAAGATAAAATAGAGAGTTTTATAGGAGAAAAAGAGTATAAAATACAAAAAAATTTAATTCGTATTTTATTTAAAGACGAAAGTCAATTTTTTCATAATGATGGTAAAGTAGATGATATAAAAGTTTTAGCAAAACTAAAAGATAGTGGTCTATTAAAGTTGTTTTATAAAAAACCGCAAGAGTTAAATTTGTCTTTTTCAACAAAAGAGAACTCTTTAATTTTTATGAGAGTTATAAATGAATCACTCTCTTCTATGGGATATAACTATTTTTTGACAAAAAGAGCGTTGAAAAGCTCAGAGAGATTTATTTGGGTTATTGTTATTTCTACAGAACACATGGTCGATCCTTTGATACTATCTGAGAGGTTAGAATCAAGAGGATGCTTTTTAGAGTCAGTACAGAGAAAAAGTGAAAATGAGTGGTCTTATAAAGTTAACTCGCAGAATATAAAAATAGATGCAAAAAAAGTAGAATCAAATAGAACTTTTAAATTAAAAAAACCGATAAAGCCATATTGGATAGATATTGAGGGAATGAAAAGTATATCATTTGCTTCAAAGATAGCAGATAGATGGCATCCAAGCATAGTTTTTTATGATGATAAGTTACATAT
>CBDLTN010000084.1:0-10745 GCA_965306065.1 uncultured Sulfurospirillum sp.
GTGTCATAATATACTTTTTTTTCTAAGCTAGATAACTCTTTTTGATAAAATTCTGTAGGAACTCCAACTCTTATGCCACCTCTAATATCTCCTACTTTATATCCTTGATGTAGATGGCATTTTAAGCAGCTTTTTTCAATTTTTAATGAGCCCATAAAGTTAAAATGCTTATTGTCTTCAGAAAATTTATAATAGTATTTTGTTTGAGGGTTTTTCTCAAAAAATTCTAGTGCTTCTTTCTCAAATTTATCAGCTTTATTTAATGGATTTATTGGTTTAAGACTTGTTATTTTGAATTTATAACGTTCTTTTTTATTTGATATATCTGAAATTTGTCTTGTCATCCAAGCAGGGTTGATTTTTACTAGTGTTTCATTGTTGTCTAGTTTTAGAGTATTTTCTTTTAGATACGGATTTGGCAACAATCCATCTTTTTGCTTAACAAAAACTCCTCCGAGCTTAGAATTCCAAAATCTAAAATCTACTACACTTTCAAAATGTGCTTTTGCTTCTTGAAGAATACGTTCTTGAGATAATTTTTTATGAGTGTTTTTTAAATGAAAAAGTTGAGATAGAGAAAAAATAATTCCTACTAAAATGAAAATAAAAGTCAAAAAGTAACCTATTTTTTTTCTAATGTCTTTTTTCATATGAAACCTCCAAATATAAATAGTATCTATATTTGACTTAATTATTATTTATATTATAACGATATAGTCACATAAGAACTTCTAGAATAAAATATGCAGTAAATATTATAAAAACCTTTAGAAAAAATATTAATTATAGAGTAAAGTAGTTTTTGATATACTTTGCCCAATGTCTACATGTAGACAATTTATTATAAAGGTAAACAGTGGAAATTATTGGATCTATAGTTGATTATTTGTCAGGAGTATTATGGGGTTATATTTTAATTTATGTTTTAATAGGAATTGGTCTTTACTTTAGTTACAAGATAAAATTTATACAGTTTAGATACATCAAGCATATGGTAAAATTATTAATCGAAGGTACTGAAACAAAAAATGGAAAAACAAAGATTTCTTCGTTTCAAGCATTTGCTATAAGCTCAGCATCAAGAGTAGGAACTGGTAATTTAGCTGGTGTTGCAATGGCTATATATCTTGGAGGTGCGGGTGCAGTTTTTTGGATGTGGATGTTAGCTCTTGTTGGGGCAGCTTCAAGTATGATTGAAAATACCTTGGCACAAGCATATAAAGTAAAAAATGAAGATGGTACTTTTAGAGGTGGACCTGCATACTATATGGAACAAGGTTTAGGTTCTAAAAAAATGGGTATACTTTTTTCTATTTTGATTATCATTAGTTTTGGTCTAGTTTTTAACTCAGTTCAAGCAAATACTATTTCTAATGCTTTTTATAGTGCATTTGGTTTAGAACATAACATAGTAGGAATAGGTTTAGTTATAGTCTCTGGTATTGTTATTTTTGGTGGTTTAAAAAGAATTGCAGATGTAACACAAGTTATTTTTCCATTTATGGCTTTGGCTTATGTAAGTGTTGCTATTCTTGTTACTTTAGTAAATATTGATCAAATTCCTGAAATGTTTAGACTTATATTTGCTCAAGCATTTGGCTTAGAGCAAGCAGGTAGTGGAACTTTAGGTTATTTGATTATGCAAGGTATAAAAAGAGGCTTATTCTCAAATGAAGCCGGTATGGGTAGTACGCCTAATGCTGGTGCGACTGCGGATGTTTCTCATCCTGTTAAACAAGGTTTTATTCAAACTTTTGGTGTTTTTGTAGATACATTAATCATATGTAGTGCTACAGCTTTTTTAGTAATCATTACTGGTGCAACAAGTCAACCAGATTTAAACGGTATCCAATTAACCCAATATGCAGTAAGCACTGTTTTAGGGCAAAATGGTAGTATCTTTATAGCATTGACTGTACTTTTGTTCTCTTTCACTTCTATAATTGGTAACTATTACTATGGTGAAACAAATATCTCGTTTATTACTGAGAGTAAACTATTTTTAAATATTTTCCGTGGATTTGTTCTTTTTATGGTTATGTTTGGAAGTGTTGCAAAGCTTAGTTTGGTTTGGAATCTTGCTGATGTATTTATGGCATTAATGGCTCTTTTAAACATTATAGCTATATTTATGCTTTCTAAGGTTGCATATGCCTTGTTTGATGATTATACTACTCAATTAAAAGAGGGGAAAGATCCTGTTTTTCATAAAAATAGTGTACCTGAATTAAAAGATGTTGAGTGTTGGGAAAACGATGATAATTTTTTAAAAATTCATAAAGAATAAGATAAAAAAGGGATATCATCAAAAGTATGATATCCCTTTTTACTAAACGTACTCCAAAATAGCTCTAAATTTACAGATAGTATCATTTTAAGATACAATATAGTATAAGCCAAAGGATATATATTGATAAAACAGGATAACACACTTTTTCATATGTTTATTGAAACACATGAAAAGCATAAAAACAAGACAGCATTTATATATAGAAATAACGATAAAACTTTTGAAGTGAATTATGAAAAGTTTTTTGATGATGTGCTTATATTGTCTAGAGCATTTGCATCAAAAGGAGTAAAAAAAGGCTCTAAAGTCATGTTTCTTTGTGATAACAGATATGACTGGATGGTTACAGATATGGCTCTTGTTTCTCTTGGAGCTATAAGTATCCCTAGAGGAAGCGATACTCCTACAGAAGAGTTACAGTTTATAATGCAAGACTCTAATGTAACATTTTTGATAGTTGAAAATGAAAAAATATACCATGAGCATGAAAATATGGTTAAAGAGTTAAAACTCAAATCTACTTTTGTTATAGAAGCTGAAAAAATCCATACTATTTTTGACAATATCTATTCATATAATGATATTCTACAGAATAGAAAAATATATGATAATGAAATAGTAGATTTTATTAATTTAAAAAACAATCTTAATGAAGATGATACTTTTACTCTTATATATACTTCTGGAACAACAGGAAAACCAAAAGGTGTTGTTTTAACTCATAAAAATATCATGTATAACGTGAGGGTTTTACCAGGGCTGATAGATTTAAGAAGTGATGATTTATGGGTATCTATTTTACCTTCTTGGCATATATTTGAAAGAGCAGCTGAGTATCTTGCTGTAGCACATGGCTGTACCATGGTTTACTCTACTATAAAAACTTTTGCTTCTGACTTGGAAGAGTTTAAACCTACTTTAGTTGCAACAGTTCCAAGGCTTTGGGAGTCAATGTATACTAAAATCAACAATGCTTTAGAAAAAAAAGATGCAAAAAAAGCTAAAATCTTTAAAAAACTAGTGGCAATTTCTGCAAAGTACAATCACAACTTACGTATTGTAAAAGATGAATTACCTCGTTTTAAAAAAGAAGGATTTGGTTCTACATGTAAAAAGCTTATAGCGTATATAAAACTTATATTATTATATTTACCAAATAAGTTTGCAAAGAAAAAATTACAACTTGTTCAAGAGAAATTTGGTGGTCGTTTAAGACTTGCAATTAGTGGTGGGGGAACTCTACCTGACTTTTTAGATGCTTGGATAGACGCTATTGGCATCCGCATTGTTAATGCTTATGGGATGACAGAGTGTGCACCAGCAATTGCTGGACGTGCTTTAAATTGTAATACATTTTCAACTTTAGGACTTCCTACAGAGGATACGGATTTACATATTGTTGATGAAAATGGAAAAGACTGTGCTGTTGGTGAAGTTGGAGAGATAATTCTCAAAGGTGAACAACTGACTCCTGGCTACTATAATAATGAAGAAGAAAATGAAAAATCTTTTACAAAAGGTGGTTATTTTAAAACTGGAGATTTAGGTAAGTTTACTATAAAAAAAGAGCTAATTATAACAGGTCGTTCAAAAGAAGTTATAGTTTTAGCAAATGGTGAAAACGTAGACCCAAGTCGTATAGAATCAGCCATATCTATGTTACCGTTTATAACTGATACTGTTTTAGTAGGGCAAGACAAAAAAGGTCTTGGTATGCTTGTTGTTCCTGATTTTGATAAGCTAAAAGAGTATGTACAAGAAAACTTTGATAGGGCAATTCATACGATGGAACATGTTATAGAAGACCAGCAAATATTACGAAAGATAAAAAGCGATATGAACGAGTTGCTACACCGTAAAAAAGGATTTAAACCTTTTGAAAAGCTCCAAAATATTCATTTTCTAGATAATGAGTTTAAACCAGGTGAAGAGCTAACAAACACATTTAAGAAAAAAAGACATATTATTGAGAAAAAATATAAAGAAGTAATTGATAAATTTTTAAATTAAAGGTATAGAACATAGCTATAATACGGCTATGTTCTAGTATACTTAAGAATACAAAAGTTTATAGTTAGGGGCTGACCCCATATTTTAAAGGAAAATGATGGTTTGTCTTGCAAATTTATCTATTTTGTATGTTGAAGATGATGAAATAACAAGAGAAAATATTTCTTCTTTTTTAGAAAAGAAATGTCATACTATTTTTAGTGCTAAAAATGGTGAAGAAGGTTATGAAAAGTTTTTAAAATATTCTCCTCATATTGTAATTACAGATATTGAAATGCCAAAACTTGATGGTATTAGTATGGCTAAAAAAATAAGAGAACATTCTAAAACAACTCAAATTATCATTACAACTGCATATACAGATCATAGTTATTTGCTTAAAGCTATTAACTTGCATCTTGTTAAATATATTACAAAACCAATAAGTATTGCTAAAATAAATGAATCTCTTAAAGACTGTGAAGGATATATAGATAATAACGAAAAGATTAAGAAGGAGTTTTCTAATTCTGGTTTTTATGATATCTATACAAAAGAATTAATTATAGAGAATAAAGTCATTAAACTTTCTAAAAATGAACGTGAACTTTTGGAATTACTTATCGACAACCATCCTTATGCAGTATCTTATGAGGTTATTGAGCAATACGTCTATAATTTTGAAAGTTCGAAGAATGCTATTAAACTTTTAATTAAGGCATTAAGAAAAAAAGTAGGTCAAAATAATATTGATAATATTTCTGGTTTTGGCTATAAAATTAACTTCTTAGGTGATTAATGAATGACTTTATTCTTGGCTTTTGTTTAGGCTTTATTTTTTTGGTTATTTTATATAATCTTCAATGGTTTTTTATAACCAAAGAAAAAAGATATTTTTACTATGTTGTTTTACAAATATTTCTTTTGCTATTGCTTTTTGATGTAGCACAATCAATTATTTTTTTGCAAATAGTTATTGGTATCTCAATAGTAGTTTTTTTAATGTTGTTTTCAAAAGAGTTCTTCGAATTTAAAAATCACCAAAAAACAACTGATAAATACATATCATATTTGTCTATTAGTTTATTTATAATTGCAATGGGATTATATTTTACAAATAATGCTTTATTTTTAACATATATGCCTTATTCAATTTTAATTCTTGCTATTTTAATTATAGGATATAAGAATATAAAATCTTCCTTTTTTTCAAATTTTCTTATGTTAGGTTGGATAGTCTTGTTTATTTGTTTATTTTTAGCAGATATGGATAGAATATTTAAACTACAAATAACTCAAGCAAAATACTTTATTCACATAGGTAATATAATCCAAGCACTTTTATTTTCTTATGCTTTATCTGTAAAAACTAAGATGCAAAAAGAAGAAATACAAAAGATGCTATTTCATAAATCTCGTTTGGCAACTATGGGTGAAATGCTAGCAAGTATTTCTCACCAATGGAGACAACCTTTAAATAGGATTGCGTCATTTATTATGAATATGCATATTCATATAGATGAAAAATATGGAAAAGACGAGTACCTTTTTAAAAAGTTAGATGAAACTCAAAACCAACTAGAGTATATGTCTAATACTATTGAAGATTTTACCAATTTTTATAAAAAAGAAACTTTGAAAAAAGACTTTAGCGTTGCTGTTGAGGTACAAAGAGCAATCAATATAATTGAACCAAGTTTAAAAAATATTGAATTAAAATTAGATATAGATAAAAACTTGATAATAAACGGTTTTTCTAATCAGTTTTCACAAGCAGTCCTTTTAATTTTACAAAATGCTAAAGACGTTCTACTGCAAAAAGATATTGTAGCTCCTTTTATATGGATAAAAATTTCAGAAAATTTAGTTTGTATTGAAGATAATGCTGGAGGTATTTCTCTAGATATTATAGAAAAAATATATGACCCTTACTTTACAACAAAGGAAAGATATCAAGGTACAGGCCTTGGGCTATACATGGCAAAAATGATATTAGAACAAAATATGAATACAACTTTAACTGCTCAAAATACTCAAAATGGTGTAAAGTTTATTATAAGAATTCACTAATCAGAATATTTAATTGGCATTTTGATTTTTCAACACCGATACAACACTATATTTTTTTACAATTCTCTCACAATAATTACAAAGGAAGAGTATAAAAATGAAAACAATACTATTAATAGCTATATTTGCTGTGGTAAGTGCACAAGCAGGGTTTGATGAAAAAGTGGCAGCATCATATGCTGCTAAATATGAAGTTTGTTCAAAAAGGCTAAAAAAGGTTGATGGTTATAGGTTAAAAGCAATGGGTTTACAAATCAAGGCAGATAAAATCCATAAAGAAAAGTTATTAAATGGAGGATATCTTAAAGCACTATCAAAGGAGAAAAAAAGAGCTTGGTTAATGCCTTTAAGAAAATGCAAAAAAATTGCTAATAACATATAATAAAACTAGTACGATGATAGTTATATTAAATGACATCGTACTATAGAATAATTTTTAATTAGGTAAGTTTTATTTAGTTGCTTCGTTTACCGCATCTTTAGTGTCTTGCCATGCATTTTTAACACTGTCTTGTGCTTTTTCCATATCGCTTTTTTCTTCACATCCAACAAAACTCATAACAAGCAGTAAAGCAGCTATTGTACAAAAAATCTTTTTCATAATGATCCTTTTATATTAATATCATAAAGTATAACGAAATAACTTTGAAGATACTTTAATATTTAATCACATAATCTTTTTAGGGCTCATCTTTTTAAATAAAATTACAGCAAGTATAAAAGTAAACAGTTCTGCCATAGGAATTGCTAAAAATACTCCTTGTACTCCTAGAAAAAGAGGTAAAATAAAGATAAAAAATACAGGTAAAATCAAGCTTCTTGATATTGCTATACTAGCAGAGGGAAAAGGTTTGTGTACTGCTGTAAAGTAAGCTGATATGGTTAGATTAATGCCATTAAACAAAAACACTGGCCATACTAAAGCAGCAAAACTTAAAACTATCAGTTTTGTTTGTTCATTTGAATCTCCCAAAAACAAGTTGGCTAACTCTTCTGGAATAAGTGTTATAAGAGAAATCATAATAAGTCCGGTTGTAAGTACACAAATAATGGCAAGTTTTAAAAAACCTTCTATTCTATCTGGCTTTTTTGCTCCAAAATTTTTACTTATTATAGGTTGTAAAGAGTCACTTATGCCAAAACTTATCATAACTCCTACCCACAAAATATAGTTTATGATAGTAAAAGCCGCGATTCCTTCAATTCCCAAACTTTTTATCATAACATAATTAAAAATCATCGTTGTTATACCTATAGAAGTTTCATTTACAAATTCAGAAGCACCATTTCCAGCTGCTTTAATGATTTCAATAAAATTTCCAATAGGTTTTACAAATTTTAGTTTTGCATGTTTTGAGAAAAAGTGAGGTAGTAGTATAACAATTAGAGCCATCTGAGATATACCAGTTGCCAAGGCTGCTCCAAATATACCTTGTTCAAGATATATAATCATAAACCAATCTAAAACTATGTTTACAATTGCACTGATAAGAAGAGCCAAAAAAGCAAGATTTGGACGATTGTCTATTTTGACAAAATAATCTAAGACTAAACCAATCATCAAAAATGGAATAAAAAACAACATTACAGAAAGATACTCTATTGCAATATCTTTTAAATCTTTATCTGCTCCAAAAAGTTCTAAAATAAGCTCGATATTTAGATATAAAATACTACAAGCTAGTAGACTAAAAACACTAATACTAAGAAGTGTTTTACTAAAAATGATCGAAGCACTTTTAATATCTCCTTGTCCGATTAGCTTTCCACTCACTACGCTACTACCTATTGCTAACATTAATGCTAAACCAAATAAAAGTGAGAAGATTGGATAACTTATGTTTATTGCAGCTAGTCCAGATGGTCCAACAAAATTACCAACAAAAAAACCATCAACTACACCAGCCGAGGAGATTGCTAACATACCTAAAACAGAAGGAATTGCATATTGAAAAAAAACTGAGGAAATTTTGTTTGTTGTTGTATTCATTATAATCTTTTTTCGTATTGTACCTTAAAAAAATAAATAAATTCTCAATATTTGGGTTGTTCTAACTTTCGCTTTTTGTTATACTCACAAAAGTAATGAAAAGGGTATTAGTATTGAACAATAAAAACAACAATAGAATGCGAAAATCAATTATTTATATGAATAAAAATTTTAAAAATCATCCATCTATAGATGAAATAGCTGATTATATGGGTATGAATAAGTTTTATTATATTACAAAATTTAAAGAGTGTGTAGGTATAACTCCTATGCAGTTTTTACAATCTATAACTCTTCGTAGTGCTAAAGAAAATATACATAAATCAAAAAGTATCCTAGATAGTTCAATAGATATCGGCTTGTCTAGTCAAAGTAGGCTTTATGATCTTTTTGTAAATCTTTTAGGAGTCACACCAAATGAATATAAACTTTATGGTAAAAATGTAGATATTTTCTATGGTTATGGTTCAACTATTTTTGGAGAAACATTTATTGCTTTTACAAAAAAAGGTATTAGTCATTTAGAGTTTGTTAAACAAAACAAAGATGAGGTTCTTAAAGAGTTCAAAACTTATTGGAAAAATGCGGTTTTTATTAAGAACAATAAAGAAGCAGAAGTATATCTGGAAAATATAATCGAAGCAAAAGATACAAATGCACAAATTAAAGTCTGGGAAGCTTCCTTAAAGTATAGCAATTGGACATATGACGAATATAATATACATTAAGCTAATACTAGCAGCATTTTTTTGGGCATATTCTGCAATAGCAGGAAAACTTTTGCTAGAGGTTTTTGTACCTTCACAAGTGACCTTTTTAAGATTTGGAGTTGCCACTTTTATCTTATATTTGTTGATAATATATAAAAACAATACAGTAAAAATCTCATTAGCAGAACATATAAGATTAGCGTTTTTAGGATTTGTTGGTGTTAGCTTATGTTATTATTTTTATTTTTCAGGACTAAATCTTAGCTCAGCACTAAATGCTGGACTAATTGAGGCAACTATACCCTTAATTACACTTGCTATTTCTATTGGTTTAAAGGAAGAAACGTTTAATATGAATAACAGCTTAGGCTTTTTACTTGCATATATTGGTGTTATGATTGTTGTTACTAAATTAGACTTTTTAGTTATAGTTAATTGGCAATACAATTTTGGAGACTTACTCCTTCTTATTAGTACAGTATGTTTTGGTATATATAACATATATGTTAAAAAACTAAATTTTTCTTGTCAATCACAAAAGGTTAAGTTGTTTTATATGTTTTTGTATGGTAGTATTGCCTTACTTCCTTGGATGTATTTTGATTCATTAGAAAAAGATTTGAGGTGGGTTTTCTCACTTAATGATGTAGGTTTTATCTTAGCTCTTTCTTTAGGAGCATCTGTTTTAGCTTATCTTTTTTTTAACGAAGGCATTAAAGTATTAGGGGCTTCAAAAGCTGCTAGCTTTATAAATTTTGTTCCAATTTTAACTATATTTATGGCAATTATAATTCTAAAAGAAGAGCTTAGTGTTAGTCAAGTTATAGGCTTTGTAGCAATTTTATTTGGAGTATATATCTCGCAAAAAAAAGTTAAATCATAAGAGTTTAGTTAGCTTTTTCATATATTTAATTTTTTCTTTTTGCTTATTTTGTTTCGTAAACCATTTTATACATAGACGTAGGTATTGAGTCTTAAAAAAGAGTATTTTTTTTCTATCTATTTTGTATGGGTTTTTAAAGTATGAACGTAAAAATGTGTTTTCGTTTTTTTTATTTAAATCAAACTCTACAATAATAGAAGCAAGGTCAAAATACCTGTCATTAAGACCAGCATATTCCCAATCAATAAGCTTTACTTGATGTGAAAATATAAAGTTTTTTGGGTTTAAATCATGATGGCATAGTACATAATCTTTTTGTAGGTTATAACATTTGTTAGTAACTTTTATCTCATGAAGTTTTTTCAAAAGAGCTACAATGTCTTGGATATCTTTTCTTTTTAGTTTGATTTTATGAAAACCTTCTAAAAACTCACAAATCATAATTAAATTAGTTTCGTCCAAAAATATAGGTTTTGCCCCAATACCTTTTTCATGAGCTTTAAGTCCTACTTGAAACTCGAATTTTCTATCTACATGTAAAGAATTCAAATCTCTTATAAGATAACTTCTTTTTGAAGTTTTAAGACGATAGTTTATGTTAGAAAAACCTTGGTTATCTAATATTGTTAGTATTTGTAACTCTTCATCTTTAAAGAGCTCATAACGCTGTAAAAATGTCTTTGTTATCAACTGGTATACTCATGTTTCCATTGTAGGTATGCGATATACGCTAAGAGGGTATAAGCGATAAATAAGGCAGAAGTAAGGTAAAAACCTTTGTTCATATAGATATAAATCGAAACGATATCTATT
>CBDLTN010000085.1:0-10683 GCA_965306065.1 uncultured Sulfurospirillum sp.
TTCTTGTACATCAAAAACACCATATTCGCTAGATATGATAATACGCTCATCTTTTGTGATAACATATTTTGAAGGTCTTAGGCCATTTCTATCTAAAATACAGCCTATATATCTTCCATCTGTTAATGAAACAGCAGCTGGTCCGTCCCAAGGCTCAAAATTGATACTTGCATACTCATAAAATGCTCTTAAGTCTGAGTCCATATGTGGAGAGTTTTGCCAAGGAGCTTGAATAAGTGTACGAGCTGCTTTAAAAAAGTCATATCCATTTGCTATCATAAATTCAAAAACGTTATCAAGACTTGCACTGTCACTCACATTTGAATTTGTTATAGGAATAAGTTTTGAGAGTTCTTTATCTGAAAATATATGAGACTTCATACATTCACTTTTCATCTCAGTATGAAATCTATTTGACTCAATTGAATTTATCTCACCATTATGAGCAATTGAGCGAAATGGTTGAGCAAGTCTCCATTCTGGAAGAGTATTTGTTGAGAATCTTTGATGAAAAAGTGCGAATGTTGTTTTAAAGTTCTTTTTTTCTAAATCTAGATAAAAAGTTTTTATATGCGTTGGCATAATCAAACCCTTATAAGATATAACTTTATTTGAAAATGAAGGTATATAAAAATCCTTATCGGCATTTAGAGCCATTTCAATCTCACGGCGAGTCAAATAAAGAAGTGCTTCAAATCTTTTAGTTGCAATTAAAGATGAAGGTGTTACAAAAATTTGGACGATTTGAGGTAAAGAATCAAGTGCTTGTTTACCTAAGGCTTTTATATTGACAGGAACATCACGATAAAGAACAACTTTTAAATCGTTTTTTTCACAAATATCTTCAAAAACCCTTTTCTGATTATCGTTTTGTAAAAAAACCATAGCAACTGCAAATTGTTTTGGTAAATCAACTCCTAAAGCTTTTGCTTCAGATTTCATAAATTCTTTGGGAAGAGAAAAAAGTAGTCCACTACCATCTCCTGTCTTTCCATCAGCAGCAACTGCTCCTCTATGCATCATTCTTTCTAATGCTTTTATAGAGTCTTCTACATTTGAGTGAGTTGGTATGTTATTTATATTTGCTAACAAACCAAAACCACAGTTATCTTTAAAATTAGTTATTAAATTTCTCTTCAAATCTCATCCTTTTAAGTTAAAAGTGACTAAGCATACACAAAATGTACTTAATATTTAATAAAACACTAATTAATGGGCTTTAAAAAAGATTATTTACCATAATTATACTTATATGTCAATATAATTTAATTATTTATATTTTAACTATCTAATAAGATTTATATTTGTTTAATAAATTATCGATAAAATACGATATGCAAGGATATATAATAAATTTTAACAGAGTTAAAGATGAAGATTTAATTGTAACTGTTTTAACAAAAAATAGTATTTTAACTTTATATAGATTTTATGGAGCAAGACATTCACATATCAATTTAGGCTATAAGATAGATTTTGAAACAAAATCTTCTATCAAGTCAACTATTTCTCAACTAAGTGGTGTACTTCACTTGGCTTCAAAATGGAATCTAGAATATAACAGAATGTTTATTTGGCAATCTTTTATAAAACTTTTTTATCTACATCTTAAAGATATAGATGATATACACAGTTTTTACTTTGAACTATTAGATGAGTGCAGTAACATTTGGCATTCGCAAAATCCAAAAAGAGTAGCAATAGAAGCATATACAAAGCTGTTGGAATATGAGGGTAGATTACATGATGAATTTATCTGTTTTAACTGCGAACAACATATAGATGACAATCCAACGCTAATAAGAAGCTTTCTACCCGCGCATGAACAATGTGTTTGGTCAAATACTTTTGATCGTTTACATGTAAAGAACCTATTTGAAACAAAAAGTTGTATGTTTATAGGTGATGAAGATGTTGATAGGTTGTGGAAAATTATGTTAGAAGGATTTTAATAATTCATAATATTATTTATTTATAATCATAATTTTGTTATATTATAATTGTCTTTTAAGTTAAGGATATTTATGAAAGATTTAGTGAAAGAACTTTTATCTTTTGACGAAACCCTCTCTAAGCAAAATAATATTATGCTTAAAAAAACTGCTCAAATTAGAAGTACAGCTGATGAAAACCATGAACAAACATTTACTCTGAAAAAAGAAGAAGTGACTTCCATAAAAAACGATGAACTAAAAAAATTAAAAAATTATTTTGATGTTTTTGAAGAAAAAGAGAAAAAAGCTTTTTTAAATTTAAAAAACAAGCTGACTCAAAACAAAAATTTAACGTCTTTTATTGAGGATGTAGTTACCACTATAAAAAAAGACCTTTGCGAGAAAAAGGAGTTTTGATATGTTTAGTTTAGTTGCTAAACCTTTTAAATTTAGTTATCTATACTCAAAATGCAAAGCTTTAAAATCACAAACTAACGATAAAGATTTTTTTGAAATACTAATAGACTCAAACAACTACGGAGATATCTATACTTATCTTCAAGAAAAAAAATATGGCAACTTTATAAAAGAGCCCACATATGAAAGTATTCACGAAGGCTTGAATAAATACTTTGTACATCTTTATAAAAATATCACAAAACAACTCTCTCAAAAAGAGCGCATTTTATTTGAGCTTTTCTTTTTTGGAAAAGAAACTCTTTTAAATGACAAACAAAATATTATACATGACAAAACTATCAAAACTTTTAACAAACTTGACATTCAATTTACCAAATCACTTAAAAAATCCCTAGAGCATCTTAATATCGAAAATCAAAAAGATCTGAGTAAAATTTTTGGAAGTTATTTCGACTATATGAACTTATATACAATTTTTCGTTTACGTGTTTTTTACAATGCACAAACTCATGAAATATTACCTTTTTTATTTCCTTACGGTTTACGCTTTAAACTAAAAGATATGAGTATGCTTTTACCTTTAAGTTCATTAAATGAATTCAATAGTGTACTTGAACCGATTTACAAAATTGGATTTGACGATTTATCCAGTTTTAGAAGAGTGCTTTATAATGATCACTATAGAGTATTGAATTCAGTATGGAAAGGTTTTCCTTTTAAAATATCTATTATTTTTTCTCTTCTTAGAATGAAAGAGATAGAAATAAAAAACATAAAAAGCATAATTGAAGGTGTAAAGTATTCACAATCAAAACAAGATATAAAAAGAATGATTTTGGGGGTAAATATGTAATGCTATTTCCTCAAAAAATGCTTAAAGTCAAACTTCTCATTCCCAAAGACACTATTTGTGAGGAGATTCAATCAATAGGCCAAAGTGCTCTTTTACATGTAGATAAAACTCACAAAAATATCTTTTTCACAAACCTCCAAAACAAAACACATATACTACTACAAACCATACAAAAATACATGGACACACTGGGCATACAAAAGCGTTTTAATTTTAAAGGAAATATAGAGTTTTTTGAAAAAGAGATAGATGATTCTAGTAATATGATAAAAGAGATAGGTATAAAAATAGAAAAACTATCTAATGAAAAAAAATATCTACAACAAGAGCTGGAAGAGCTTAATAGAGCAATAAAAATTGAAGCTAACTTAAAAGATATAGATATAAAATCTCTGCAAAATTTGAAAATGTTTATGATAAATATTGCAATAATACCTAAAAAATTTTATGATTTTTTTGAGCTTTCTATTCATAATTATCCTTCATTTACTGTAAACGCTGAATTCACAAAAGGTAGCCAATGTGTAGCAGTTTTTTATGCTAAGCAGTTTGAAAAAAACGTAGAAGATGTTTTTACTAAAACAGAATCCAAAGTTATAGACATAAAGTATTTTAATCAAGAGTTTATTAGTAAAATTGATAAAAGGAATTTAAAATTTAATCAAGCACAAAAAGATATGAATGTTCAATACCAAGATACTCTTTTAAAACATGAAGCAAAACTAAAAATCATATATAAGCTTCTTGAAGTAGAATCTATTTTGATAAGTGAAGAAGATGGATATATACTACGAGGATGGGTTCCTAAAAAAAACAAATCCGAATTTGAAACATACTTAAAAACCTCAAAAGCAGAATTTATAGATGCAAAAATTGTTGCTCCAGTACTTTTAAAAACACCAAAAATATTTAAACCTTTTGAAGAGTTGATTGAAAACTTTTCATATCCAAGTTATACAGGAATAAATCCCACAGTCTTATTTGCTTTTACTTTTTTATGTATGTTTGGAATGATGTTTGGTGATGTAGGACATGGAAGTGTTTTAACAATCTTTGGTTATGTCCTATTCAAAAAAACCCAAAAGTATAAAATACTCTCAAAAATAATGATTTCAACTGGAATAAGTGCTATGTTTTTTGGCCTGTTGTACGGTTCAGTTTTTGGATTTCACGATATTTTACCTCATCTTCTTTTTGCACCTATGGAAAACATATCAAAGATACTTTTCATTAGCCTTATTATAGGAATATTGATTATCACGCTCAGTATGATTTTAAATATATTTTCAAAGTATAAAGAGAGAAACTTTTTTAGATTATTTTTTGGCTCTGGCGGGATATTGTGGTTATTGGTTTATTGGTTTTTAATTGGTATTGCTGTCAAATTTATACTTTATGATTTATCTGTAATGATAGAGATTTATATAGTTGTATGTATTATATTTTTACTATTTTTTATATTTCTATATAAAAGTAAAGATATCGCAAAAACACTGATTCAAACTACAATAGAAGTTATGGAGTACGCAACAAATACATTATCTTTTATTCGTCTTGGTGCATTTACTCTCTCTCATGCGGCGCTTTTTTTAGCACTATTTTCTATAGCAGATGTTATATCTCAAAGTAGCCAAACAGGAATCGGGTATTGGATAACAATGATAATAGGCAATATAATTATAATCGTACTTGAAGGTGTAGTGATTACTATCCAAACTTTACGACTGGAGTATTATGAGTTTTTTAAAAGATTCTATAGTGGTGGTGGTGAAAAATATCAGCCATTTAAATTAAAGGAGGATAAAAATGAAAATTGTATATCTATCTAGTGCATTCGTGCTTTTACCAATAGTTATGTTTGGAGCAGAAGAGGCAACGATGGCAACAGGTTGGGGATATATAGCAGCTGCTCTTGCTGTTGGTCTCTCAAGTTTAGCAGCTGGAATTGCAGTTGGTCTTATTGGAGCATCTGCTTTAGGAGCAATTAGTGAAAAACCAGAGATATCAGGTAAGGCACTTATATTTTTAGGTCTGGCTGAAGGTATAGCTATATATGGTCTTATAGTCTCTATTATGATTTTAGGAAAAGTTGGTTGAAAGTTACAATTGTTGGCAACAAAGATGAATGCCTAGGCTTTTCACTTGCAGGAGCATTACCACAGATTGTAAATAGTGAAGATGAATTTATATCTGATATGGAAAAACTTCTAAAAGATACAGAGATAGGCATTATTATTGTAGTAGATAGGTATTTTGAAATGTACTCAAAGCATTTTACAAGTGAGACTAAAAAAAGGGCCCTGCCTGCTATTGTGTTTGTGCCATCAATAGACAAACAATATTTAAAAAGAGACCTTAAAGGATTTTTAGCAAATGTACTCGGAATCAAACTTTAACAGCTTTAAAGAGCGCCTTTTACAGATATACTTGGAAGATGAAGAAAAAAACATTTATCAAGCAAATGAGTATGCAAAAAACAAACTAAGTAAATCAAAACTTCAATATAAAAATTTCATCGATATATCAATGAAAGAGATTGAAACAGAGATTATAAATCTTAAGAAAAAAAGACTCATGTCTATAGAGTTAAACTACGTAAGAAAACGACATATGCTTATTAATAAACAGACTTACAAAATAAAACATTTGATAAAAGAAGAAATAATTCAACAATTTGATCTTCTCAGTGAGTGTTTTTTATCCAAAATTTGCAAAACTTTTGATACAGGAAATCTAAAATTATATAAACAATTTGAGAATAAAAATCTAAAAAAATTTGAACTAAATTATATAGACGAAAAAAAAATAATTTTTACAGAAGGTAACAAATATATAGAGTTTAGTGTAGAACTTATTTTACGTGAATACCAACAAATGATAAAAGAAAAAATACTAAGTTACTTAGGAGAATAGATGGCATATATATCATACATTTCAGGTCCCATTGTAAAAGCAAGATTAGAAAATGAAAAAGTAAGTCTATTAGAGCTTGCATATGTTGGAAAAATCGGTTTAATAGGTGAAGTAGTTGAACTTGAACTTGATATTGTTATTATTCAAGTATATGAAAATACAGATGGACTAAAACTTGGCGAACAAGTAAAATTTATGAACGAGATGTTATGTGCTACCCTTGGACCAGGACTACTTGGAAATGTTTTAGATGGGTTAGGTAGACCCTTGAAAGAAATTGGTGAAAAAATAAAAAAAGGTCTAAAAATAGACTCTCTTGATAAGGAAAAAAAGTGGAAATTCAAACCTTTTTTAAAAAAAGAAGATAGTGTAAAAGGTGGAGATATAATTGGAGAAATTATAGAAGGAGAAGATTTTTATCACAAGATAATTATGCCACAAGAATACGAGGGAGTAGTAGAAGATATCAAAACTGAGGGTAAATATACGTTAGAAGATATTATACTTACATGTAAAGATGGGTATGAGCTAAAACTAAGTATAAAACACCCCATAAGACTTCCAAGAAGCTATAAAAAAAGATTAACTCCAAATGAACCTCTTATAACAGGACAAAGGATTGTAGATTTTCTGTTTCCTTTAGTCAAAGGTGGTACTGCTGCAATCCCTGGTGGTTTTGGGACTGGTAAAACTATCTTACAACAAACACTGGCTAAAATGTGTGATGCTGATATCATTGTCTATATAGGCTGTGGTGAAAGAGGAAATGAGATGACAGAAGTTCTAGAGGAATTTCCAGAACTAACAGATAAAAATACTGGGAAAAAGCTAATAGAAAGAACCATACTCATTGCAAATACTTCTGATATGCCTGTTTCAGCGAGAGAAGCCTCAATGTTTTTAGGAATTACAATAGCTGAGTATTATAGAGATATGGGTTTACATGTAGCAATTATGGCTGATTCTACTTCTCGTTGGGCAGAAGCTATGCGCGAGCTTTCAGGTCGCATGAATGAACTTCCTGTTGAAGAAGGATTTCCAGCGTATCTATCTTCAAAAATAGCATCTGCTTATGAGAGAGCTGGATATGTCTTAACTCATAGTAATAAAAAAGGCAGTATATCGATGATAGGAGCTATTTCTCCTCCAGGAGGAGATATGTCTGAACCTGTAACAAGACATACTAGAAAATATACAGGAACATTTTGGGCACTGGATAAAGAGTTGGCAAGTGCCAGATTTTATCCGGCAATTAATTATATACAAAGTTATACTGCTTATAAAGATAACGTAAAAGCATGGTGGAATGATATACATAGCGATACATTTGATATGCAAGAGTGGACAATTGTAACTTTACAAAAAGATGACAAACTACAAAAAATTGTAAAACTTTTAGGAATAGAGTCGCTCCCTGAAGAACAAAAACTAGTTGTTGAAATTGGATACTTTATCAAAGAGATATTTTTACAACAAAATACATTTGATGAAATAGATATGTTTTCTACTCCTGAGCGCATGATAAAAGTGATAAAAACCATATTTTTAATAAATACTTTATGGAAAAAATGTCTTAAAGAAAAGCATATTCCAGTCAATATTTTAAAAGAACAAAATGTCATAAAAAAATTTATTCAATCAAAATACAATATTCAAAATGAAAATATTGATTTTTTTGAGGATTTAGACAAATCAATAAAAGAGACCTATGAAAATCTTATAATTAGTTATGGAGCATAAAATGTTTTTAGAATACGTTGGTGCAGTAAAACTAAAAGGATCTCTACTCTTTTTTAAGACAGTAGAAGATGTACAGTTTGGCGAAAAAGTTATAGTTCGTTCAGGTAAAAGAGAACTTTATGGAAGAGTAGTTTCTATAGAAATAGATATAACCCTTATCGAGATTTTAGGGCAGACCCATAATCTTAACTTGGAAGATATAAAAGTTAAATTTAGTGGTGAAGCATTTAAGTTAAATGTATCTTCACAGATGCTAGGAAGAACACTCAATGCATTTGGTGAGCCTATAGATAACCTTGGAGATATAACTACACAAAAAAAAATTGATATATCTGGTTCTGCTTATAATCCTGCTAAAAGAATCCACCCTAGAGAATATATTCATACAGGTATTAGTTCTATAGATATATTAAATACCTTGATAAAAGGTCAGAAACTACCTATATTTTCAGTTGCTGGAGTTGATATAGACCACTTAACAGCACAGGTAGTAAGGCAAATTCAAAGCAAAAATAGCAAAAGCATAGTTGTATTTGCTGCTATGGGAATCAAATATGAAAGTGCTGATTTTTTTATAAAAAACATAACTTCAGATGAAAATTTTCAAAATATTACACTTTTTATGAACTTAGCAGATGAACCTGCGGTTAACACCCTGATGTTAGCACGTTCAGCTTTGAGTTTTGCTGAGTATATGGCATATGAAAAAGGCTATGACGTTATAACTGTTCTTTATGATATGAGTAACTATTGTGATGCATTAAGAGAGATATCTGCAAAGAGAGAAGAGATACCAAGTAGAAAAGGATATCCTGGTTACATGTATAGTGATTTAGCGTGTATATATGAGAGAGCTGGTATATTTAAAGACAAGAAAGGAACATTGACGCAACTTCCAATTTTGAGCATGCCAGATGATGACATAACTCACCCTATTCCAGATTTGACAGGATATATAACAGAAGGTCAAATAGTTTTAGATAAAATCTTAAACCAAAAAGGTATTTATCCTCCAATAAATGTACTGCCATCCCTATCAAGATTGATGAATAAAGGTGTTTCAAAACAGCATTTAAGACTCTCCAGTCAACTTTACGCAATCTATGCTAAATCTAAAAAAGTAGAAATGCTAGCTTCTATAGTAGGTGAAGGAGAAATATCAAGTATAGAAAAAAGCTATCTTTCTTTTGGAAAAAAATTTGAAAAAGAGTTTTTAAAACAAGGAGAATTTGAAAACAGGTCTTTAGAAGAGAGTTATAAAATATGTTGGAGTCTTCTAGAAAACATACCCAAAAGTGAACTTTTAAGACTCAAAGAAAAAGATATAAAAGAGTTTTTAAATGAGTGAGCAAAAAAGTAAAACTACCCTACTAGAGTATGAAAAAAATTTAGATATCATACAAAATGCAGAAGGCATTCTTGAACAAAAAAGAAATATTCTCTTAAACGATATTTTGGATATATTAGATGATGTCGAAGAAAAAAGAGACAAACTGAATGAGTTAGTCAAAAAAAGCTATTCTCTTTTAATAAAATCTTTTATGGAAAATGAGAAAGATGTCATAAAAAAAGAAGCAAGTCTAATAAACTTTCAAGGAGAACTTAAAGTAGTAAAAAAAACTTTTATTGGAATTGAGATTCCTGATGTCATTTTTAAAGTTAATAAAGAAAAATTTCCTATAAGTGCTACAGCAGAGACACTTTTTTTAGATATCGCAAAAGAGAGCTTCGCAAAAGCACTTGAATTAGTTTTAGAAGTAGCAAGAATAGAGATAAAAGCATGGAAACTATCAGAAGAGTTAAAGAAAACAGTTGTACATGTAAATGCACTAAAAAATCACTACATACCAAACTACGAAAAAGAGATAAAAGATATAAAAACTTCGCTTGAAGAAAACGAAAGAGAATTTTTAACTGTGTTAAAAAAAGTTAGCTCACATAAAAGTCAGAATTTGTGAAGAAGTAGTTAAACTACCTCTCCAAATACTCTTCTTCACAAAAGCTTGATCTGCTTATATTTTCAAAAGCTGTTTTAAGTGAAACAAATAGTTCGTTGTTGTCTTCTTCCATCTTTGCTAACATCTCTTTTGTTTTTGCACGGGCTACAGGCATTTTGATGTCAAATCTCATAGCAGGACAAGCTTCATCTCCTATTGTTGGCATATGATGCTCTTTTGCTTGCTCACGAAGCTGTCTCTCTCTTACATGTATAAAAGGACGTATAACTTCTAACCCATTATCTGCTTTATATACTGGTGGCATAGAACGAAGTTTTCCGTTATAACTAAAGTTCATAAAAAAACTCTCTACTGCATCATCCAAGTGATGGGCCAGAGCAAGTTTTTTATAACCATTGTCTTTTGCATAAGTATATAATGCACCTCTTCTCATACGAGAAAAGAAACTACAAAAAGATGAATTTTTTCTGATTTTTTCTTTTGACAACTCAAAGATTTTTGTATCAAAAACTTCATGATCTATTTCATGCTCTTTACAATGCGCTTTTAAAGTTTCTAAGTCTTCACCCATACCATATGCTATAGTAACCGCTTTAAATTCAAATTTGATAGGTGAGACACGCTGTAAGTGCTTTAAAACATGTGCCATACACAAAGAGTCTTTTCCACCACTAAGCCCTAAGAGTATCTTATCACCCTCTTTTATGAGGTTGTACTTCATAACTGTACGACCTGTTGTTCTTAGAAGTTTTTTACTTATTTCAATCATTTATAATTTTTTCTACCATTGTTATAACAAAATCAGCACTTATCTTAGCTGATGTTTCTAAAAACTCATCAAAACTAAAACTAGCATCCATATCAG
>CBDLTN010000086.1:0-10360 GCA_965306065.1 uncultured Sulfurospirillum sp.
GGAGATAGAAGAGTTAAATAAAACTCTAGAAGACAGAGTGCAAAGTCGAACAGAAGAGTTAAATAAAAAAAACAAAGATTTAGAAGATACGTTAAAAGAGTTACATAGAACACAAAAAACCCTTATTGAATCTGAAAAAATGGCTGCACTTGGTACATTGGTTAGTGGTGTTGCTCATGAAATAAATACACCAATAGGTATAAGTCTAACTGGTATTACACATTTTGAAGATATATCCAAAAATATATCAAACCTATATAATGAAGAAAATATAAGCAAAGAAGAGTTTGAAAAATTTCTAAGTTCTACTAGAAAGTTATCAAAAATAATAAGATTAAATATAAAAAAGGCTGCTTCTCTTGTAGATAGTTTTAAAAAAATATCTGTAGAACAAAATAGTTCAGAAAATATAAAATTCAACCTCTATACTTACGTAAAAGATATAACACAAGCATTAAAAAAGAGAATTCACACTAATCAAAACATAACAATAGACATAGAGAAAAATTTTAATGTATTTGGCTCTCCAAGCGCTTGTTACCAAGTTATTACAAATCTTATTTTAAACTCACTTACTCATGGTTTTAACAACAACGAGAAAGGAGATATAAGTATAGAAGCGCAAAGTTATAATAAAAATATAGTTCTAATATACACAGATAACGGAAGAGGTATAAAAAAAGAGAACTTACCAAAGATTTTTGAACCTTTTTTTACTACAAATAGAAGTTTTGGAGGAACAGGACTTGGGTTAAATTTAGTCTATAATATCGTTACAGTGCAGCTTGGAGGTACTATTACATGCGAGAGTGAAATTAATAAAGGAGTCAAGTTTACAATAACACTACCTAAAATAAAGAAACCAAATCATAAATAAGTCTTGAAACTGTTTTTTCTCCTATATTGTTGATGTCATATTTTGGATTAAATTCTGCGATATCAAGCAATTTAATTTTGTTTCTATAATTCTCAAATAAATATTTCAAAAGCTCATACACTAAGCCTACTTCTACTCCTCTACTTGCCATAGCACTAACACTCGGCACTTGAAAAGCAGGAAAAACATCGGTATCTATAGTAATAAAAATACACTCTTTATTCTTTAAAAAGTTATCAATTTTTGCTTTTATCTCTTTTATGTACATGTAAGTCATCTTAGTATCTAAAATATACTCTACATGTAAAGCCTCAGCTGCTGCAAACAAAGCTTTTGTATTAGCTGCTTTTGAGACTCCCAAGCACATATAATTAAAAGGTGTATCCAGCTTTGAAATCTGAGCGAAAGGAGTTCCTGATGTTGCTATTTCATTTTCTCTCAAATCAAAATGTGCATCAAAGTTTATAATCGCAATCTCTTCATTTTTATCCAAAGAGTTATAAAGACCTAAAAAACTGCCATAAGCTACTTCATGTCCACCACCTAGGACTATAGGAAAGTGCTTGTTTTGCAAAAGAGCCTTTACATGTAAAGCCAATTCCTCTTGTGATTTTTCTAAATCTTCATTACCAACTACCTTACCACAATCATATAATTTACAATCTTGATGATATGCAAAACCACCCATGGCTTTTTTAAGTTCATCCGAACCTTTTGCTGCTCCTACTCTGCCTTTGTTTCTCTTTACACCTTCATCACACTCAAATCCTAAAATTGCAACTCCACTTTTTTGATTGTATGGATAATCTAAAAACTCTACTTTTTCATGCCATCTTTTACCCAGTTCTCCATCTTCAATGTCTACTCTTCCACTCCATAAATCAGAATTTGGTTTATTATACATCTACCACCTCCCCATTTTGTACGCTATGAAACACGCTAGTGGGTCTAAAAGAGCAAATCAGGTCTCTTGGGTGTTCTACATCCCAAATCACAAAATCAGCGTCATAACCCTCTTCTAAGCTCCCTTTTGATTTTTCAAGTCCTAAAGCAAGTGCTGCGTTTTTTGTAACTGCCCCAAATGCTTCATCGATAGTCAAACCAAATATAACACTACTCATGTTCATCATAAGCTGTAAAGAACAAAGAGCAGATGTACCAGGGTTTAGGTCTGTTGCTATTGCTATAGGAACTCCATACTTCCTAAAAAGCTCTATTGGAGGCATTTTAGTTTCACGTAAAAAGTAGTAAGCACCTGGAAGTAAAACTGCTACTGTTCCAGATTTAGCCATCTCTTTTACTGTATCTTCATCTGTATACTCTAAATGGTCACAAGATAAAGCACCATATTTACATGCTAATTTTGAAGCTCCCATAGAAGAAAACTGCTCAGCATGAATCTTTACATGTAAATCTAATTCTTTAGCTTTTTTAAATACTTTCTCTGTCTGTTTTATATTAAAGGCTAAATGCTCAGTATAGGCATCTACAGCATCTACATGTAAAGCTATTTTAGGCATAACAACATCACAAATATACTCTATATAGTTATCTGCATTATCTTTATACTCAGAAGGAACGGCATGAGCTCCAAGAAATGTTTTTTCTATATGAATAGGGAAATTCTCTTCAAGTTTTTGAGCAACTTTTAGCATCTTCAGTTCACTTTCTAAATCTAAGCCATATCCTGTTTTTATTTCTATAGTAGTTACACCCTCTTTTATAAGGGCTTTGAGACGTTTTGCAGAACTCTTGTAAATCTCATCAAAGCTCTCTTCTCTAGTACTTTTTATGCTCGATGCTATACCACCACCTTCCTTGGCTATATCTGCATAACTCTCACCATTTAATCTTCTCTCAAATTCATTTGCTCTGTTTCCACCATAAATAAGATTTGTGTGACTATCAATAAGTGAAGTAGTTACAAGTCTGTTTTTTGCACTCTTTATTTCTTTACATGTTGAGCTATCAAAGTTTTTCATGTCGTCTATCTTGGCAATCTTTCCATCTTTGATGGCTATAAATTTATCTCTTTTTACTACTATTTTGCCGTTATTATCAAGTTTTCCTACTCTTGCATCCATCCATACTTTATCGTATCTTAGCATACTGACTCCTATTTGTCTTGACAATTAAATTAATTGTCTATATAATTCTATCATAAATAAAATATAAAGGCAAAGCATGAGGACTATAAAAGCTGATACAGGAACCCAATTAAGTGCAAAATCTTGGTTAACAGAAGCAGCTCTTAGGATGTTAATGAACAATCTTGATCCAGAAGTTGCTGAACGTCCTGAAGATTTGGTTGTATATGGTGGCATTGGAAAGGCTGCAAGAAACTGGGAGTGTTATGACAAGATAGTTGAAACTCTTAAAAGACTCGAAAATGATGAGACTATGCTAGTACAATCAGGAAAGCCTGTTGGAGTTTTTAAAACTCATGAGAATGCACCAAAAGTTTTGATAGCAAACTCAAACATAGTCCCATATAAAGCTACATGGGAGACTTTTAATGAACTAGACAAAAAAGGTCTTATGATGTATGGTCAGATGACAGCAGGCTCATGGATATATATAGGTTCACAAGGAATTGTCCAAGGAACTTATGAGACTTTTATATCTATGGCTAAAAAACACTTTGGTGGAAATTTGAGTGGAAAGTGGATACTTACAGGTGGACTTGGTGGAATGGGTGGAGCTCAACCACTAGCAGCAACTATGGCAGGTGCTAGTATGATAGCAGTTGAGTGTGATGAAACTCGAATAGACAAAAGACTGGAGACTGGATACTGTGACTATAAGGCTTATACACTTAATGAAGCAATAGAGCTTATAAAAAATACAGACAAAGCAATTTCAGTTGGGCTTTTAGGAAATGCTGCTCAGATTTTTCCTGAGATTTTAAAAGGTGATTTTTTACCTGACGCGGTAACTGACCAAACAAGTGCACATGACCCACTAAACGGTTATTTACCTCTTGGTTGGAGCTTAGAAAAAGCTAAAGATTTAAGAGTAAGCAACCCTGAGCTTGTAGTAAAAGAAGCAAAGAAATCTATGGCTTTACATGTAAAAGCGATGCTAGGTTTTCACGAACGTGGAATCCCAACTTTTGATTATGGTAATAACATAAGACAGATGGCTCTTGAAGAGGGAGTTGAAAATGCTTTTGATTTTAAGGGATTTGTTCCTTTGTATATAAGAGATCTATTTTGTGAAGGAATTGGGCCATTTAGATGGGCGGCACTTAGTGGAGATAAAGAGGACATTTATAAAACAGATGCAAAGATGAAAGAACTATTTCCAGATAATACACCTTTACACAACTGGTTAGACCAAGCAAAAGAGAAGATACACTTTCAAGGACTTCCGGCAAGAATATGTTGGATAGGAGCAGGTGATAGAGCAAAAGCAGGACTTGCTTTTAATGAGATGGTTAAAAATGGAGAACTTAAAGCTCCTATTGTTATAGGTCGTGACCACCTTGACTCAGGCTCAGTTGCAAGTCCAAATAGAGAAACTGAGGGAATGAAAGACGGCAGTGACGCAGTATCTGATTGGCCACTTCTAAATGCTTTATTAAACACAGCAAGTGGGGCAACATGGGTTAGTCTTCATCATGGTGGTGGAGTTGGTATGGGCTTTTCTCAACACTCAGGAGTAGTAATAGTAGCAGATGGAACTGATCAAGCTGATGCAAGGCTAAATAGAGTTCTAACAAATGACCCAGCAACTGGTGTTATGCGCCATGTGGATGCTGGTTATGAGATAGCCAAAGAAAAAGCAAAAGAGCAGAACCTAGACCTACCGATGATGGAGAAGTAAGATGTTTAAACTACATATAGTTCCAGGAGAGTTAACTCTTCAAGACCTAAGAAGAATAAAAAATGAGCAAACCTTTGTTACTCTAGATGAAAATGCACTAGAAAAAATCAAAGAATCAAACGAAACAATACTCAAAATTGTAGATGAAGATAGAACAGTGTATGGTGTAAACACTGGTTTTGGACTTTTGGCAAATACTAAAATAAAAAAAGAAGACTTAGAAGATTTACAAAGAAGAATCGTACTATCTCACTCAGCTGGTATGGGCGAGTATATAAGTGATGCAACTGTTAGACTTATGATAATTCTAAAAATCAACTCTCTAAGTTTAGGTTTTTCAGGGATAAGACTTAAAGTCATTGAAGCCTTAATGACTCTAATAAACAAAGAGGTTTATCCTTGTGTTCCTAAAAAAGGTTCAGTTGGTGCTAGTGGAGATTTAGCACCACTTGCACATATGAGTGCTATACTTCTAGGTTATGGGTACGTACGTCATGATGGAGAGATACTTGAAGCTAAAGAAGGACTAAAAATAGCAGGACTAGAGCCTATGGTTCTTGGTGCTAAAGAGGGCTTGGCTCTGTTAAATGGTACTCAACTCTCAACTACTTTTGCACTTGAAGGTCTTTTTTATGCAGAAGATCTATTTGCAAGTGCAATTATAGCTGGCTCTATGACAACTGAAGCCGTTCTTGGAAGTCGTGCCCCTTTTGATGAAAGAGTGCATATAATAAGAGGTCATCAAACTCAAACTGATACAGCAAAGCTTTATAGAGATATACTAGAAGATGAGAGTGAAATTTCTTTGAGTCATGTTAACTGTAATAGGGTTCAAGACCCCTACTCTATTCGTTGTCAACCTCAAGTGATGGGTGCTTGTCTCTCTCAGATAAGAAACTCAGCCCAGACTCTTTTAACTGAAGCAAATGGTGTAACAGATAACCCTCTTATCTTTGTAGATGAACAAGATGTCATAAGTGGTGGAAACTTTCATGCTGAACCTATAGCATTTGCTAGTGATAACTTAGCCCTTGCAATTAGTGAGATAGGAGCTTTAAGTGAGAGAAGAATGGCTCTACTCGTTGATAAACACCTAAGTCAACTTCCTGCATTTTTGGTAGACAATGGTGGGATAAACTCTGGTTTTATGATAGCTCAAGTAACAAGTGCAGCACTTGCTAGTGAAAACAAAGCTTTAGCACATCCAAGCAGTGTAGACTCTCTACCAACTTCTGCAAATCAAGAAGACCATGTATCTATGGCAACTTATGCAGGGCGTAGACTAAAGGATATGGCTCAAAATACAGCTGGAATTCTTGGTATTGAACTGCTTGCAGCTGCACAAGGCATGGACTTTAGAGCACCAAACAAATCTACATGTAAAATAGAAGATGCAAAAAAAATTCTTCGTGATGAGGTAAGTTTCTATGATGAAGACAGATACTTCACAGATGACATTGAAAAGGCTATTTCTATAGTGAGTTCAGGTGTTTACAATGAGTTTTTAGATAAAAACTTAATTCCAAGTTTTTAAAAGGAAATACGGATATGGCTATAAGACCACTTTTTGAAGAGATAAAAGATGTTATTAAAAAACAGATTGAAGATGGAGTTTACAAAGATGGAGATAAAATCCCCACTGAGATGGAACTTGCTAAGACATTTAGTACAAGTAGACAGACTGTAAACAAGGCACTTCGTGACTTGGTTTTGGATGATATCATAGAAAGATTTCCAAGAAGTGGCTCTTTTGTCAAAACAAAAGTATCTCAAACTTCTATCTTAGATCTAAAAAATATTGCCGATGAAATAGTCGAGCGAGGAAATAAATATACAAACAAACTTGTATCACTTAATATCATAAAAGCAAATGAACATATAGCAAAAATCTTACATGTAGTAAAAGACCAAGAGGTTTATATCTCTCAGATGATTCACTATGAAAACGGTGTACCTGTAAGGTTTGATACAAGATACATTAAGATATATTGTGCAAAAGAGTATATAAATCAAAACTTCAAAGAGATAACTCCAGGTGAGTATCTAAGAAAAACTTGCCCTCCTCAAAAAGTCCAAAACTCTATAGAGGCTATCATAGTAAATGAAGAGATACAAAACTATCTAGATATCTCTAAGAATGAACCTTGTCTTAAGATTTCAAGAGTAGTTACTTCAAAAGGAGAGATAGCTAGTTACTCTAAGCTTTATTATCCTAGTAGTAGATATAAACTATATTCTACTTTTTACTCTTCTTGAGCATTTACATGTAAAGAACTATTCACTAAGCTTCATACGTGAATATAATCCTGCTGTAGTAGTATACCCTACTTCGCTAAACTTTAGGTTTTTGTTTTTATCGTATATAAGAGTAGTTGGAAAAGCTTTTATATTAAATTTTTGTGCATAAAAACCATCTTTGTCTTCTACTACTTTAAAGTTCAGATTATGTTCAAGAAGATAGTTTTGTATGTTTTTTTTACTTCCAGACTGTACGGCTATAGTTATGACTTCATACTTTTTTGAAATTTTTTCTATATTTGGTGATTCAAATTTACATGTAGGGCACCAAGTAGCCCAAAAGTGAACCAATACAGGCTTATCATTAGGCAGAGTATAAGAATTACCATCAAGAAGTGAAAAGTCTGTTATATCAAGTTTATCTTTATTTAAATCACGTGATTGATAATAACTTATTGCATTTGTAGCTACCGTTAAAACGATAACAAATACGATAACCTCTTTTAAATATTTTTTTATTTTATCTTTCATTTTTACCTGCTTAGTATATTAAACGAATAAGATTATATCAAGTTATAGTTAATGAAAAACCTTATAAAACATAAAAAAAGTGTTTAATTAAGTTATTCCCTATCAATTTACTTGTGATTAAATACATATTTTAAATGCCTATTTTAAGGACTTGTTCTAAAAAATGTAACTTTTTTGTTTTTATTTTACAGTTTTCCTATCAATTTACTTGACATTAAAAGAAAAATACTCTATAATTTTCTCAACAAAACAAAAAGGTGAGAAAATGACACAAGAGACTTTAGCATTACATCATGGTTATGAAAAAGGTGATTTTGGAACAATGGCTGTACCACTTTACCAAACAACAGCATATGATTTTGGTTCAGCTGAAACTGCTGCAAATCGTTTTGCACTAAAAGAGTTAGGACCAATTTATACTCGCCTAAACAACCCTACAACAGAAGTCTTTGAAAATAGATTTGCATCCGTTGAAGGTGGTGAAGCTGGTTTAGCAACTGCAAGTGGTCAATCTTCTATTTTTATTGCTATTGCAAATTTAGCAGAAGCTGGCGATAACATTATAGTTGCTAAAAAAGTATATGGTGGTTCAACAACTCTTCTTACACATACACTTAAAAGATTTGGGATAACTGCAAAGACTTTTGATAGTGACAACGCAGATGACTTAGAAGCTCTTATAGATGATAAGACAAAAGCTATCTTTTTTGAGTCACTATCAAATCCTCAAATTGCAATTCCTAACATAGAAAAAATAGTAGATATAGCAAATAAGCACAATATAGTCACTGTATGTGATAACACAGTAGCAACACCTATACTACTTAAACCATTATCTTTTGGTGTTGATGTTGTAGTTCATAGTACAAGCAAGTATACTACCGGTCAAGGTTTGGCTCTTGGTGGTATCATGGTTGCTAGAGAGGGACTAAATAGTAAACTTATTGGAAATATAAGATACCCACAGTTTAATGAACCAGATGAGAGTTATCATGGTTTAGTTTATGCTGAGCTTCCATTTCCTCTTTTTACTTTAAGAGCTAGATTATCTTTGCTTCGTGATATTGGAGCAACACCTGCACCTTTTAACTCTTGGTTACTTATCCAAGGTTTGGAAACTTTAAGTGTAAGAATAAAACAGCATTCACAAAATGCTCTTGAAGTTGCTAGATACCTAAAAGCTCATCCAAAAGTCAAAAGTGTATCTTATCCGGGTCTTGAAGGTGATGCTCAAAATGACAGAGCTAAAAAATACTTTAAAGATGGACTGACTTCAGGGCTTCTTAGTTTTGAGGTAGAAGATTTTGATACAGCAAAGAACATATTAAATAGTGCAAAACTATTTTCTGTTGTGGTTAACATTGGTGATTCAAAGTCAATCATAACTCATCCTGCTAGTACTACACATATGCAAGTCCCAGCAGATGAACTTGAAGCATCTGGTATTAAACAAGGGCTTATTAGACTTAGTATTGGTCTTGAGAATTCTGAAGACTTAATAGCAGATTTAGAGCAGGCGATAGGGTAATGGCACTCGTATCAACAAAGGGGATGTATGGCTTAAATGCAATGTATGAGCTATCTCTTATCAAAAGTGAAAAACCAACACAGATAAAAGAGATTTCAGCACGTGCTTCAATCCCTCAAAACTACCTCGAACAACTCTTAGTGACACTAAGACGAGCGGAGTTAGTTAAAAGTGTTAGAGGTGCTCATGGTGGATACTTTTTAGCTAAGAGTGCAGATGATATATTGGTAAAAGATATATTTATAGCACTTGAAGGAAATTTAAATATTGTTCAGCAAGAGATTGAAAATCCAGCTTTAGAGCTTTTTTATAAAGAGAGCAATGAGAAATTACAAGGCCTTTTTGATATATCTTTGAGTCAACTCCAAGAGTATCAAGATAAATTAACAAACCAACTAAATTATAGTATATAGGAGATTAAAATGAAATATGCACAAAATGTAACAGGACTTATAGGAAATACACCATTAGTAAAATTAAATCAAGTATCAGATGAGACTGGCTCAACAGTACTAGGAAAATGTGAATTTTTAAATCCTACACACTCTGTAAAAGACCGTATCGGTTACAATATGATAAAAGATGCACTAGAAAAAAAGCTTATTACAAGAGATAGCATCATTATTGAGCCTACAAGTGGAAACACTGGTATTGGTCTTGCTTCTGTTTGTGCAAGTTATGGATTAAAGCTTATTTTAACAATGCCAAGTTCTATGAGTTTAGAAAGACGTAAACTTCTCTCTGCTTTAGGCGCAGAGCTTGTACTTACAGAGCCTCAATTTGGTATGAAAGGTGCAGTTGATAAAGCTAAAGAGTTAGCAGGTGAAACACCAAACTCTTTTGTTCCTCAACAGTTTGCAAACAAAGCAAATCCAACTATACATGTACAGACAACTGCTGAAGAAATCTGGAATGATACTAAGGGTAAAATTGATATTTTTATAGCTGCTGTTGGAACTGGTGGTACTATTATGGGTGTTGGTTCTTCTTTAAAAAAGAAAAACCCTAATATTAAAATTATAGCAGTTGAGCCTGATTTATCACCAGTATTAAGCGGTGGAAAGCCTGGTCCTCATAAGATACAAGGTATTGGTGCTGGTTTTGTACCAGATGTACTTGAAACAAATGTATATGATGAAGTACTTCAAGTAAGCTATGAAGATGCCGTAGAGACTTCTAGATCATTAGCAAGTAAAGAGGGTCTTTTAGTAGGTATTTCAAGTGGAGCAAATGTATATGCAGCAAAACAGATAGCTTCAAGACCTGAGTTTAAAGGTAAAAATATTGTCACAGTTCTTTGTGATACAGGTGAAAGATATTTAAGTTCAGGACTATATGAATAATAAAGAATTACCTTACAC